>NZ_JCAQHY010000163.1:0-72278 GCF_059621045.1 Vagococcus sp. WN80Y | reverse complement strand
AACTTGAAAAAATTGGTCATAAATTGGCCTAATCTACTCAATGCACACAAAATATCTTGGCGATTATCAGTTATTCTGATTGTCACCAAGATATTTTTCTGTTTTAAGAGAGTTTTGTCTCACCCTCTACTTGTAAATTGTTTAAGCTAATAGTTCAACAATATCTGCTTCAAATGATTCTGGTGTATCCTTTGGTGCAAAACGTTTAACAATGCGACCTTCTTTATCAATAAGGAATTTGGCGAAGTTCCAATCGATTTTTTTGCCACCTGTTTCATTGACTAAGTAGTCATAAAGAGGGGCTTGATTTTTACCTTTGACATCGATTTTAGCAAACATGGGGAAACTAACGCCGTAGTTTAGTTGGCAAAATTCTAAAATATCCTCGTTGCTTTTTGGATCTTGTCGTAAAAATTGGTTACATGGGAAGCCGAGGATAACAAAGTCTTTTTCTTTGTATGTTTCATAAAGTGCTTCTAAGCCTGCAAATTGTTTGGTAAATCCACATTTACTTGCTGTGTTAACGATTAAAACTGTTTTGCCACGGTACTCGTTAAGTGCTTGGCTTGTCCCGTCTATTTTTTCCATGGTATAATCATAGATTGTCATTAAAGCTCACCTCATTCGTTTCTTTCATCGTACCAAATAGTGACAGGTTAAGGAAGTGATCCGACTTAGAAGTACTAGCGTTAAAATGAAAGGGGTTGCAGTTCAGTGCATATTGATTTGAAAAAAGTTGGTTTTGGTGACACGTAAAGAATTAATCTATACTTTAAGTGAGGAGGAGGAACTAGTGACTAATCGGGAGAAGAAAGTTTTACTATGGCTGATTTATCAACCAGACTACGTTTCAATAACGAAGCTAGCTAAGCTTCATGATGTAAGCTTGCGCTCTATGTACAATGATTTGGCTCAAATTGATCAGTTTTTAAAAGAAAATCATTTTCCTAGTCTAGATCGGAAAAAGGGAAGTGGTGTTCGGTACCAAGTAGAAAAACCAATAATCAATCAGATTCATCAGTTGTTACAAGGGGAGCATTCTGATTATTTGGAACCAGTTATTAGGCGTAATCGTTTGCTAGCTTTGTTATTGTTTAAACAGGATTATGTCACAATAGATGACTTATCAAATCATTTTATGGTGTCACGTAACACGATTGCAAATGATTTACAAGAGGTCAAGCCGTTTTTTCAAGACAAAGAATTGGTGTTAAATAGCTACCCTTATAGAGGCTTTATTATTGATGGTAGTGAGTTAGAAAAACGACGAGCGATGGTTAATTTATACGTTGAGGGATTGGTAGAAAATTTTCAAGAGTCTGAAGTATTATTGGGGAGTTTTGTCAGTCAAAGTGAATTGAATCAGTTGAATGAGTTAGTTGGGGAGATTGAAAAAGAGTTGAATTTTCGTCTGACGGATTTATCTTATGAGGAATTTAGGCTGTACTTAGCAATCGCAATCGCGCGCAATCGGCAGCACAATCCGCCAAGAATTGAACTACAATTAGTCGAAGTTGGCTTGAGCAAGGAGTATGAAATTATTTCTGTTCTCAGTCATAAATTAACCCAATTATTCGAAGTGCATTTGTCAATTGCAGAAATTAATTATTTAGCACTGCAATTGATGAGTAGTAGCATCCACACAGAATTAGATCAGGAAGGCCTAACGGATATTTGGTTGCCGTTACAAGTTGGAACTTATGAGTTTTTACAAGGGATAGCCATGGAATTAGGGGCTTATTTATTGAAAGATGATCAATTATTTCAAGGATTAATTGCACACATTAGACCAGCCTATTACCGGATGATTGCTCATGAACAATTAGAAAATCCAGTGTTAGAGCAGATTCGAGATAAGTATTCGGATATTCATTTATTGGTAGTGGCTAATATCAAGTGGCTAGAATTACAGCTTAATGTTGTCTTTACTGAAGACGAAGTATCTTTTTTAACTATGTATGTGGCCGGCGCAGTTGAACGGAAAAAAGAATACAAACGAATAAAACCCCGTGTGGTAATTGTTTGTTCGTCAGGGATTAGCACCTCTCAGATTGTAGCCTCTCAAATAGAGAGTCTCTTTGATATTACATTAGTTGGTACCTATTCTTCGAGAGAAGTGGACCGTGTATTGGCAAAATATGAGATTGATTTAATCGTTTCGACAGTTGATTTGCAAAAAGAGCAAGTCGAAGTTGTTAAAGTCAGTCCCATCTTAGAGGCTTCTGAGATTGAGCGTTTGAAACAAATCTTACAGGTGATTGATACGGAGATTGATTTAGAACGTATTTTGTCAATTATTGCCCGTAATACCCAGATTGTTAATCGGGAACAATTGGAAGAAGAATTAAAAATGTACTTAAAGCCTGATCCTGATAGACCAAGATATAAAGGAGTAAGAGACCCTATGTTGATTGAAGTACTAAATGAAAAATTAATTGCTGTTCAGCAGACAATTAATGATAAAGAAGACGCTGTTAGAAAATGCGGTCAGCTGTTGTATCAACAAAATTTAGTTGAAACAACCTATATTGACGCAATGGTTGAAAATTTAAGAGAAAACGGTAATTATATCGTGATTGCTCCAGGTATTGCTATGCCGCATGCTCGGCCAGAATATGGAGTTAAGGATATTGGTTTTAGTCTTGTTACACTTGCTGAGCCAATCGTTTTTGGTCATCCAACTAATGATCCAGTGCAAATTATTTTTGGGCTGTGTGCAATTGACCATCAATCTCATTTACAAGCTTTATCTGAACTAGTTGACGTGTTAGGTAATCCTAAAAGCGTTGAACGATTACTAGCTGCAACGTCTCCAGCTGAAGTTATGACTATTATTAAGGAGGGTGTTTAAATGTTGAAAATAGTGACAGTATGTGGTGCAGGTGTTGGTAGTAGCATGATGTTACGTTTGTACACACAACAAATTTTATCGGTAGAAGGAATAGATGCAGAGGTAGACGCCTCGGATATTGGCACAGTTGACGCTGATAGTTATGATATTGTAGTGACAACATCTGACTTCGCAGATGTCTTGCGTCAATCTAAGGCAGAAGTTGTTAGAATTGATAACATGATGGATAAAGTTTTTTTGAAGACTGAATTATTAGAGGCGATTGCTAAAGTTGGAAAGTAGTAACAGGAATAAAGGAGACCATTATGAGTATATTAATGTATATTATCAACAACGTCTTAGGACAAGCTGTGTTTGTGATTGGGTTAGTCGTAATTATCGGACTTGTTGCACAAAAAACGCCGATTGAAAAAATTGTCTCAAGTGCAATTAAGACAATGATTGGCTTTCTTTTAGTAAATACCGGTGGACAGACTTTAGGAGTGGCCTTATTACCACTTCAACCAATGTTAATCAAGCTGTTTCATTTAAACGTAGAAGTACAAGATTTAGCTTCTGCTTCAGGATCAAGTATGGAAGGTATCGGCAGTGAAATGGCGTTAATTTTTGCTTTTGGTTTTTTAACTAATATTTTAATGGCCCGCTTTACTCGCTTTAAATACGTTCATCTATCAGCTCATGTGTCTTTCTTTTATTCAGGAATGATTGCTGCGCTATTAAAATATGGTACAAGCTTAAGTTTCATCTGGATTGTCGTTATTGGTTCGTTTTTATTAGGCCTATATTTGACTCTTTCATGCGCCTATGTCGCGCCTTTAATGAAAGACGTTAAAGGGGGCGAAGGCTTTACTTTGGCACACTCCAGCTCCATTGGGATTTGGATTGCAGCTAAGCTAGGTAAGCTTTTCGGTGACAAGAAACATGATTTAGAGGATATCAAGTTACCTAAAAAATTGAACTTTTTACGTGAGATGACGATTGCTTTAACGGTTATTATGACTTTTATGTTTTTGATTATTTCACTTTTAGTAGGTCCAAGTTGGATCATGTCAGAAATATCTAGTGGACAAGATATTGTGACGTTTTCGTTATTAAATGGTTTACAATTTGGTTTATGGATTACAGTCCTACTAACAGGTGTACGTATGCTTTTATCTGAAATAATTCCTGCTTTTCACGGGATTGCGGATAAGGTTATTCCAAATGCAGTACCGGGATTAGACATTCCTTTGCTATTTCCCAACTATCCAACATCTGTAATTTTTGGATTTATGGTCAGTTTATTTGCAGGCTTTTTGGGAATGGGGGCGCTAGCACTTTTCAATTACCCAATTGCAGTTTTTCCAGCACTGATCCCTACATTCTTTACTGGCGCGATTACAGCTATTTTTGGTAATTCAACAGGTGGGCGCCGAGGTGCTTTCATTGGCTCCTTTGTTAATGGATTAATCTTGATTATTGGTCAGGCCTTCTTGCTACCGATGGTGGGAGCATATGAACCAATTATGCGAATTCTGAGTGAGACTGACTATGCGTTTTATGGGCCTATTTTAGGAGGTATTTTAAAAGTGATTGGAGTGCTATAAATGAAGAAGTTAGTTATTTATTTGACGTTTATGTCACCTGACAATTCTCAATTTTTTCCGATATTAGATATGCTTGAACGGCGTGGAGTTGATGTTGTGGAGTTTGGTATACCCGTTAAAGACCCGTACATGGATGGCGATATTATAAGAAAAAGTCATCAAAAGGTTCTAGCATCAGGGTTGACTTCAGAGCAATTTAGAGAGCAACTACAGCTGATTCGCAGTCGTTATAGTTTTGACATAACTTTAATGACTTATCAGTCGGGACTTGATGAATTTGATTTATTGTCATTGCCTGATAATTTGTATGATGGTCTACTTTGTGTCGATGCTTTTCTTAGAAATGATAAAGTAACTCGCTTAGTACAACTATTCAACGAGGAAATGAGTCTAGTTACTTGTCAAGATAAACTTCTTAATAGTCAGCAATTTCATTATGTCATGAGCGGCGTTGGCAAAACTGGAATGTTCTCAAGTGTTCCAACTGGGTATCAGGTGACTATCCCGTTTTTGCGTAATCAAAGCAATCGGGACATTTATGTTGGATTTGGGATAAAAACACCAGAAGAAGTAGCTGAGGTTTGCCGAAATGGTGCCGATGGTGTGATTATTGGTTCACATTTTTTGAAACTAATAGAAGAAGACGGTTTGATAGTCGCAGAAGATTATATTAAAGAGTTGCAAGCTGTTTTATAAGTAATGGAGCGTTTGAAAAGACGCTCATTTTTATGCTTAAAAGACTAATTTAATTACTTTTCGAGTTAGTACGATTTTTGTTGACAGCGCTTTAATTACAGCGTAAAATGCAGGCTATCAAGGTAACATCAAACTAAATAAAATAATCGGCACTTCTCAGTAGGTCACAATCCAAACTGAGAAGCCTTGATTAAACAGTCTCACCTGTCTAAACAAGTTGCCAATAAGCTAGTGCCAAAGCTCTAGCTCTTTCATTGTACTTAATTTTGCCTGTTTTTCATAGTGTTTTTTGTAATTTTATCCAGCAACAGTAGCTTGAAAGAGAGTTTTCGGGACGTTTATTTTACTTGCTTATTTGTAGCGGTATTAGACTTTGTCTAATGCCGTTTTTTTGTTGTCTTGATTGTTGTGTTGTCTCCCCATGTCATGAGTCCTTGATTGTGTCAAAAAAAGAAAGAGTGGTTATGATGAACCAAAATGAACTGCATCAACTATTATTTAGAACGGCCTCGAGTGATACCAAATTAATCGGTGTTTTTCCTTCAAAGAAAGAAGGAAACTTTGAGGTGCTTTATCAGCAAGTAGGAAGGGCTAAGTTTTTACTCCTTCGTTTGGTCCAACAAAGAGTGTATACCTTGGATCATGTCAGAACGATTCAACTTGATGCAATGAACGATACCAGCTTTTTAGTAGATCAGGTTAGATTTGCCGTGGAGGAAGGCCCCTTTTTAAAGCTTTCTTTAGTGGATTATTCATTTATGGAGGAATTAAAGAGTGAGCTGGCCAACGCTAGCTTATTAGTTGATTTTCGTCGTTTTGTTACGGAGCAAGAATGCTTTATAACTAGAGAAACTCCTTATGAAAAGACAAGGACGATAAGGAAAAGTCAGTGTCAGTCGATCCGCAAGCTGATTGTAAAAGGTCTACTTGGCGTCACTCTAATTGAAGATCGGGAACAGCTTGTCATGACACCAATTGGCGAGAAAATTAGGCAGGTGTATGAAGATCAATTGCTGATGAAGACAAAGATGACGGAGCCGAAAAAGCATTATCATTTTAGTGAAATGTCTCAGCCGCGTTTAGTCAAGAGTGGCGACATGCATTTTATGATTACCCAGACAGGGGAAAAAGGCTTTGGACTGTATCAACAACAGCTCGAGACAGAAGAATCAGTCATAAAAAGCAATCCGCAATTTCGAGAGAAATCTGCAAAGACCGCCTACATTATTCTTGGAACATACTTTGACTGGCAATTAGGTAAGGAGGTTTGTCGGCAATTTCACCTCTTACAAAATGGGTTACCAGATTTATTTGCTTGTTATGAGTTGATTGAGGAAGTAAAAATTGAGAAGACACGTTGCTCTCATTACTTAGAGGGTTAAAGATAAAGGCGTAGGACAATGAGTGACGTAGTTTTGTAGCGCGTTTATCACCTAATACATGGGACATAAGTAAAGAGTGAGACCTGGATTTTTCCTCCAATGTTTAATTAAGTTAATTAATTAGGGGGAGAACTTGCTAGGTCTCATTTTTATTAAACAAAGATCGGTTATCAATTATTAGATTGACAATTTTCAACTAGTTCTCTATAATAAAATTACAGACAGACAGTCGGTCTGTTTATGATAGTGAATTATAAGTTGTGTCTATTTTGACTATAAAATAAAGGTGGACTATTATGCGAAAAAAACCAGAAGAACGAAAAAATGAAATTCTTGAAGCGGCAGGTGAGTTGTTTGCAAAAAAGGGGTTTGATGACACTAGTACAAATGAGATTCTTGAGCAAGTTGGTATAGCTAGGGGAGCACTCTATCATCATTTCAAGTCAAAAGAGGAAATTTTAGATGCTCTTATTGAAAAATACATCATAAAAGTATTAGAAGAAGCGAAAAAAGTATCAAAAAACAGGTCAATACCTGTAATTGAACGTCTCTATCAGACGATTATGGCACTAAATATTAATGAGGTAAGCGGAATAGACCTAACAAAGGAAACTAAACAGCCACAAAATGCCTTAATGCATGAAAAAATGCAGAAAAAAATGATTAAAACAATTACGCCAATTCTCACTGACATAGTTTTGGAAGGGATTGAGCAAAACGTATTTGAGACAGACTATCCTTATGAATGCATGGAAATGATGGTTATTTATATCGATATTGGATTTGATAGCGATACTGTCTCATTAACTGAATCGCAAAGCGTTAATCGAATGCAGGCATTTTTATTTAATATGGAAAAATTATTAGGTGCGGAAAAGGGAAGTTTTCAGAAAGCTATTGAGACCTATCACAAAACGAATGATGATCAGAAAAGGGGATAAGCCGTGTACATTAGACTAATTAAGAATGATATTCTAAGGAGTAAGCTAGTAACGATTACGACGACTGTTTTTATTGCCATTTCTGCGATGCTTATCGCTCTTGCAGGGATTTTGTTTATTAATCTTACAGGCTCTGTCGATACGCTTATGAAACAAGCTAAAACGCCTCATTATCTTCAAATGCACTCTGGAACTTTAGATGAAACAGCTCTTAAAAAATTTGTTCAAGCTCAAGAAAATGTAGCTGACTATCAAGTGGTTTCAGCATTTAATATCGAGGGAGCGAAAATCAGTGCCAATGATATGACATTAGCAAGTAGTGTTGAGGATAATAGTTTTACGGTGCAGAATGATTCTTTTGATTATTTATTGGATTTAGATGGCAATGTGATTGTGCCGAAAAGTGGCGAAGTGTATGTTCCGATAACTTACTGGCGAAACAAGTTTGTAGAAGTCGGAGATAAACTCACAGTTGCTGGAAAACCCTTTGAAGTCGCAGGCTTTTTGAGAGATTCCCAAATGAATTCTTCATTAGCATCTTCCAAACGATTTTTAGTAAATGAAAAAGACCTTGCTTCATTAGAAGCCTTTGGTAGTATTGAGTATTTAATTGAGTTCAGGCTTCATAATGTTGATAAATTAGCTGAGTTTGAGGATGCCTATTTGTCGGCTGGACTTCCTACGAATGGGCCTAGTATCACCTATCCATTATTTCGGATGATTAATATTTTTTCCGACGGAATTACTATTGGGGTCATCCTGTTAATCAGCATTATCATTAGTATTATTTCCTTGTTGTGTATTCGATTTACGGTACTTGCAAAGATTGAGGATGAATACCTTGAAATTGGAACGATGAAAGCTATTGGCATTCGCGTAGCTAGCATTAAAAAAATCTATTTGGCCAAATACATTGTTATCGCTGGAATTGGTAGTGTGGTGGGCTTTGGCTTATCTTTGATTGGTCGAAAGAGTCTTCTGGCAAATATTCGACTTTATATGGGTGATAGTGGCAGAGGCAATCTGTCATTGTTCGTTGGGTTCATTGCTACCTTGCTGATCTTTTTGACAATCGTCTTTTATGTGAGCATGGTCTTACGCCGTTTCAAAAAAATATCTGCTTCCTCTGCTTTGCGATTTGGAAATGTTGAAGAAAAAACCGTGAGTTCTAAATTCTTTAATTTAGCAGGGCGTACACATCCCAGTACCAATATGTTTCTTGGCATTAAGGATGTATTGGCTCGCAAAAAACAATACCTTACCATTTTAACTATTGTAATTTTATCTTCATTTATTTTGATTGTTCCGCAAAATCTTTATCACACGATTTCAACCAATGATTTTATTAGCTATACGGGTGTCGGTTTGTCCGATATACGTATAGATATTCAGCAAACTAAAAATATTCCGAAAAAAGTATCAGATATAACAAACACTCTAGATAAAGATAAAAACATGACGTTATACAATGTGGTAACGACCAAAGCTTTTGTCGTGAAACGTAAGGGCAATACTGAGAGTAAATTAAAAGTTGATTTAGGGGATCACTCGATTTTTCCTATTAACTATTCGAGCGGAGAAGCACCTACTTCCGCGACTGAGATTGCGCTATCTGCTCTGAGTGCTGAGGATCTTGAAAAATCCGTAGGAGATAAACTGACACTGGTGACTTCTGCAGGGCCGACTGAGCTAAAGGTCAGTGGTATTTATTCTGACATTACGAATGGTGGCAAGACCGCCAAAGCATTGTTTCAAGATGATAAGGCAGAAATCATGTGGAGTTTGATCAGTATAAATGTGAAAGACACTCATTTAACAAGCAGTTTAGTAAATAATTATGCTGAAAAATTTCCCTATGCTAAAGTTTCTAGCATTACAGAATATATTAGCCAATCTTTTGGGGGAAGTATTCAAGCCGTAAAAACAGCCTCTATCATAGCAGCTATCGTCGCATTGAGCATTGCGTTTTTAGTTATTTTACTCTTTATAAAGATGCTCTTGGCCAAAGATGCTTATTCGATTGGTGTAATGAAGGCCTTTGGTTTTTCAAATAATGATATTCGCAAACAATATATGACTCGTACCATAGTTATACTAGTCATTGGTTTAACTCTAGGTGTGCTATTATCAAACACCTTAGGTAGTGGTCTGATCGGAATGATTATATCGAACTTAGGTGTGACGGCTTTTAAATTCAACGTAAACCCATTAATAGCTTACGTATTATGTCCTTTAGGTATGATTTTAGTCACGTCTCTGGCGACTTGGATAGGAACTAAGCGTTCTGGACAAATAGATATTAACCAAACAATAAAGGAGTAAGTGTATGAAACAAATAATAACAGGTAAACAGATCGAAAAAGCTTTTGGAGATAAAGCCGAAAGTGTTAAAGTCTTAAATAACATTGACATTACGATTAATGAAGGGGAATTTGTCGCAGTCATGGGACCATCTGGTTCGGGGAAAACAACGTTAATGTATGCCTTAAGTGGGATGGATACAGTGGATAGTGGTGAGGTCACTTTTGAAGGCGAGAATATTTCCAACTATTCTGAAAGTCAGCTTGCTGATTTACGTCGACATCGTATGGGGTTTATTTTTCAACAACCAACAATGTTAAGAAATTTAAACCTGATTGATAACATCGTCATGCCTGCCCATCACGGAAATGAGAAACAGGCAAAACTAATACAAGAACGCGGGAAGGCGTTAATGCACAAAGTCGGGATTAGCGGGTTGGAATTTCGTCAGACTACTCAAGTTTCTGGCGGACAGTTACAGCGAGCGGGGATATGCCGTGCATTAATCTCAAAGCCATCTATCGTCTTTGGTGACGAACCAACAGGCGCACTTAATTCTAAAGCGGCACAAGAAATCATGGATATCTTGCTTGACTTTAATAGAGAAGGAACCACCGTAATGCTTGTTACTCATGATGCCAAAGTGGCGTCTCAGGGGAGCCGAGTATTGTTTATGCAAGATGGAAGAATCGAAAGTGAATTACAGTTTGAAGCAACAAGTAATTCCGAGGATAGACTTAATCTTGTTTTGGAAAAAATGAAAGAAATAGACATTTAATTAATAGGTGGATAACGATGCTATATTAGTTGTAATATCTCGTTTGCTGTTACTCATTGCATTTTTTATACGCCATGAGATACTTTAAACTTTTAATATTGGTTTGACCTGATATACTTAATTATTAAGAGTGGTCAAAGTCATAATTAGGAGGGGCTTATGCAGGAATATATCATGGAGATTATTGAGTTTATGAATCAAGCAGCTAACCAAGGAATTAAAGTGGAAGAGATTGCCACTAAATTTGGCTATAGTAAATTTCACTTTAGTAGAGAATTCAAAAAAATAACAGGAATTTCACCGACTGAATATTTAGCGGGAGTAAAGATAGATAAAGGCATTCTTTCGATTTTGCAAGGGGAAAGTGTGATTAATTCCCAATTGAATGCGGGGTATTCTAGCTCTGGCACCTTTACTAATACCTTTTCTAAGAATACTGGTTTATCTCCTCGTGACTATGAAAAAAATATTGAGCCGTTATTTGATATTGTTAAGCGTCAAGAAACAGTTGATGAGGATAGTGACAGCTTATTTTTTAGAAATCCTGATTATCCCACAGTTGTTTCTCCTTATAAACTCTCCGTTCGTATCAAGGTGCCAACTGATTTTCGAGGCGTTGTGTTTAGTGGTCTATTTTTAAAACCTAATCCAAACCATCAACCGGTCATGGGCAGGTGTCGTGCGAAGGAATTTACCTATATCTTTTATCATTTGCCGCAAGGAATCTATTATCCTCTGGCTTGTGGGATTAGAAAAAGTAAGAATCCGTTTCACTATTTTCAATTACAGAAAGCCATGCGAGCCTGCGATGGGCAATCTGTTATTTTTCCTTTGACTAAAAATGAAGAGCTAACGATTGAGTTAAGAGAAAGAGAAATAAGTGATCCTCCGTTGATAATTAACTTGCCTAATATCTTAGCAACAGGAATTAAGCAACAAATGGCTCGAAATAAAACAAAATTGAAACGGAAATTAGGACGAAAAACAGCAATGTAGAATAAGTTTTATAAACTCACCTTTGTTATGATTGGTTTACCAACAGATGAAAAGGGGAGTTTATTTATGAAACGAATTGATTATTTACAAGCGGTAATTGAGTCACAAAAAAGTGCTTATGAGGTCTTTATGGAACAACAACAAGGGGCATGTTTAATCATTGATGTGCGCATGGGAGACAAGGAAATGTTGCAAGAGACACCAGCAGGAGCAGTTTGGATTCCTTTGATGGAGTTAGAGTCTAAATTACCTACGTTAGATAAAACGAAAAAAATCTACGTCACCACTTGGTCAACACCTTGTACTTTGGCAAAACAAGCAAGTATTTTATTGTTAAACAATGGCTTTGATGTACAAGAGCTTGCTGGTGGGAATGAGACGTGGAAATCAATGGACCTTCCAATGGCCAAAATCGAGGTTAGTGCATAATGACAAGTGGTTTTTATCTTGCGGCCATCATAGGAGCGGTTGCTTCTTTTGTGACAGGCTGTATCTGGTATACGGTTGTTGCTGGGAAAACCTGGCAAAAAGAAATGGGACTTTCTGACGAGCGCATAAAAGAAATATTTGTCCCTAAAAAAATGTTGCTAGCATTTGTAAGTGAGTGGATGGCTGCTTTTTGTACAATTGGACTCTTTGTTAACTTACAAGTAGAGTTGGTTTATAAGGTCGTTATGTTAGTGACAGTGCTTGTTTTTCAGGGAATCAAATTATCGATTTTTGATGGCAAGACAATCAAAGTGATTGCCATTAATGAAGGCTACCGAATTCTTAGCATTGTTATATTAGCTATCACCTACTCAATCTTTATGTAAGTGGAAGAGCTATGGATCAACTCGTAGATTAGTCGAAGTGGGACTGATCTACGTTTTTTTGTTCGTACTAATTTTAACTTTGCAGGGGTTTTGTTACAATAAGAGAGTAACAGTGGTTCTGTTGCGAGTTGAAAGGTTATAAACTTGCTTTTCGAAAGGTTAAATAACGTTAATTAGAGGAGGTATTCGATGAGAGACGAAAAAATAATGATGAAATTGATTCTTGATTTTGCCAAGGAACATGAGGGGATTCGTGGGGTATATATGAATGGCTCTCGCACCAATAAGCGAGTAATAAGAGATGATTATCAGGATTATGATATTGTTTATGTGGTCGAAGATGTTATGTCCTTTGTAAAGGACAAAAGTTGGATTGCTTATTTTGGTGAGTTGGCGATTATGGAAGAACCAGATTACTTAGATCAGTTAGTCGGGCAGAAACAAGCGCATGGGGATTTCTATATGTTTTTAATGCTGTTCACAGATGGTAATCGACTTGATTTGAAAATTTGTCATAAATCAAGTGCTCCAAAAGAAATTGAGGACGATCAATTGATTGTTAAATTACTCGATAAAGAGGGGTGTTTGGATCAGATTCCGAGTGAGTCGAGCGATCAGCAATACTGGGTGACGAGACCTACTGAAGGGGAATTTATTTTGGCTTGTACTGATTTTTGGTGGTGCTTGCAAAATGTTGGAAAAGGCATCAAACGTCGCGAGTATACGTATGCGATTGATATGTTGGAAACAGTAATTCGTCCAAATTTTTTTCAAATTATTGGTTGGCAGGTAGGAATTGAACATAACTTTCGAGTAAGTATTGGTAAGGCGGGAAAGTTATTGCCTCATTTTTTAAGTGAAGAAAAATGGCAATTGATTTTGGCAACCTACGCAAGTGCTGAGGAAGAGGCGATGTGGAAAAGCTTATCGATCTTGATGGATTTATTTAGTAGTGAGGCAAAGAGTATTGCCGCACACTATCAGTGGGGTTATAACGAGAGCGATGAGTCTGGCATGAGAAATTATTTATTGAATCTAAAAAATAAATAAGTTATGATAGGGGCGAGTGACGCTGGGACATAAAGTCGTTTATCGGATTATAAATATACGAGATAATTGCTTTTGTCTCACTCTCAAAAGAAAAAGGAGGAAAAACACATGACACAAAAGAGTCAAATTTTAGCACAATTGGCCTCAAATTATTTATTTGCTGTGGTCAGAGGGAAAAACAGTGAGGATGGTTTTAAGATTTCAGAAGCCTGTTGTCAAGGTGGCATCAAAAATATTGAAGTTACTTATACGACACCAGAAGCTGGTAAGGTAATTAGAGATTTACGGAATTCTGTCACAGACAGTGAAGTTGTGGTTGGCGCTGGAACGGTTTTGGATGATATCACAGCACGAGATGCTATTTTAGCGGGGGCACAATTTGTCGTGAGTCCTCATTTTGATTCCAAGATTGGGACAGTTTGTAATCGGTATGCGATTCCTTATTTACCGGGGTGTGGATCAGTTACTGAAATTTTACAAGCCCTTGAATCGGGTGTTGATGTGGTGAAGCTATTCCCTGGTGGCCTATTAGGAGCAAGTTTTATTAAAGATATTCATGGACCGATTCCTCATGTGGAAATGATGCCTTCTGGTGGAGTGAGCTTGGATAATTTAGGTGAGTGGTTAGGAAATGGCGCTTGGGGCGTTGGTGTTGGCAGTGCCTTAACTAAAGGTGTTTCTGCTAATGGGTATCAGAGTGTTGTAACAGAAGCAGAAAAATTTGTGACACGTTTGGCAGAGCTACAAAATTAGTTGACAGAAGACGGTTTGTCGCTTATAGTAATTCTTGTAAAGGTTTTACGAAACCGATAAACTAAATCGATTGCTAAATAGTTGAGGAGGTAGTTGTAAGTGGATAAAAATGTGACGATCAAAGACATTGCCAAGGCAGCTGGTGTTAGTGAGACAACTATCTCTCGCTATTTAAATAAAAAATATGAATACATGTCTGAAAAGACCCGTCGAAAAATTGAGCAGGTTGTCAATGACTTAGATTATCGGCCGAGTAATGTGGCTCGCTCATTAAAATCACAGAAAAGTAAATTAATTGGTGCTGTGATTGCAGATATCGGTAATCATTTTTCCTCAGAAATTATAAAGGGATTAAGCGATACTTGCGAAAGACTTGGCTATACGTTGATGATTGCTATTTCAGATGAATCTGCAGAGACCGAACGAGCTCAGATTGAAAAATTCATCGACAATCAAGTAGAGGGGTTGATTATTAATACGTCAGGTGACAATCAAGAGTACTTGAACAAGTTAAATCACTCTTCGATCCCTGTTGTATTGTTAGACAGAGGTGTACCAGATAGCCAAATAGAATTGATTTCGAATGATAATTACGGTATTGGCATTGAGGCGATGACTTATTTAGTGGCGAGTGGTTTTCGTTCTATTGGTTTTTTTGTTAATCCAGTGACGAATACGGTCAGAGCAGAGCGACTACGTGCGTTTCATGATGGCTTGGCCAATCATCCTGAACTATCAGGTGAGGTATATGTCGTTGAACCAGATAAGCAAGAAATAATCGCGACTCATTTGGCTGACTTTTATCAGTTACCTGAACCACGGGCTATTTTTACAGCGAATGGCTTAACAGCGCTATCCGTGATTGAAAAGATAAAAGCTGAAGGCTATCAACTTATTCGTGATTTTGGCTTACTTTCATTTGATGAGCTTGCATGGGCTAAGGTTATGAGCCCGAGTATTACAACGATTGACCAATCCTCTTATGGCCTTGGTGAAGAGGCATGTCGGCAATTGGTTAATAAAATCGAAGGGCATGGTACGACACGGGCTAAGGAGACACTTTTGCCTAGTGAATTAATTATTCGTGAATCAACGAAGTTGTGACAAAAGGGTGTGACAACTCTCGTTTTTCCTGTTCGTTGTTAATCGATACACTTATTGATTTAGCAGGAGTTTAAACTATGTGGAAATGAGGAATAATAATGGCAGAAGTAATGTTAATTGGTGAGCCGATGGTGATTTTTTACGCAAATGATGAAGGTTCCTTGGTGGAAGCTAGTTCCTTTTCTAAAGGCCTGGCAGGTGCAGAGGTAAATGTCGGCATTGGCTTATCTCGCTTAGGGCATTCGGCCGCGTATATGACCAAGTTGAGCAAGGATGAGCTTGGTACTTATATTTACAATTATTTGGAAAAAGAGGGGTTAGCGTCTGATCTGATTTCCTTTGACGAAACTAAACAAGTCGGTCTAATGTTTAAAAATAAGGTAATCAGTGGCGATCCCAAGACTCTTTATTACCGTAAAGGAAGTGCGGCTTCGACTCTATCGGTTGCAGATGTCAAGACTATCGACTTTAGTCAAATCGACGTACTACATGTAACGGGGATTCCGCCGGCACTCAGTCCAGAAACGCGTGAAGCTTGTTTCTACATGATGAAGGCAGCTCGTCAGGCCGGATGCTTTATTACCTTTGATCCTAACTTAAGACCTGCGCTATGGGAAAGTCAAGAGTTGATGATTGAGACATTGAATCAATTGGCTCAATACGCTAACATCGTTTTACCAGGTGTTGAAGAAGGAGAGCTACTGACAGGAAAAAAAACAGTTGAGAGTATTTCAGATTTTTACTTAAATCAAGGGGCAGACGCTGTTGTGATGAAGCTCGGGGGAGACGGTGCTTTTGTCAAAGAAAAGGGAAAAGAAAGCTACACTGTTCCAGGTTTTAAGGTCACTAAAATAATTGATACTGTTGGGGCTGGAGATGGTTTTGCAGTTGGCATCGTTAGTGGTCGCTTAGATGGTTTGAGTCTGGCAGATTCTGTTAGGCAAGCTAATGCCATTGGCGCGATTCAAATTCAAGATGCGAGTGATAATGAGGCCTTACCGACTCGAGAAGAATTACAGCGATTCATGATTGATAATCGTTAGTTGAGGGCGCTTATTATAAATTAAGTGGAGAGTGAGACATTTGTCTTACTCTTATTTTTGTAGCAAAGCATAGGTTTATTAAGAGAGGTAGCTTCGAGGGTGATTAAGTGTGTATTTGGAGTGGAAACTGTTATTAATCGAAAAAATCTCGACCTGTTCAAAAGGCTAAAAGCGTACATAGGGTTAAGTGTCGATGTGATTTAACCGATCTTACAATCAGCTGAAATCACTGATATACTCAACATTTAATAGGATAGACATGAAATTAAGCTGTTGTTTCAAGAGTGTCCGTATTTGGCGTACATGAGTTTTTGAGTTAATCGAAAAATTGTTATTAAATCGAAAATAGTTTAAATTTAAGAGACAAAATGAGCCGATGTTATTAATGAAAAAAATCTCGAGCCGTTCAAAAGGCCAAAAGCGTACATAGGGTTAAGCGTCGATGTGATTTAACCGATCTTACAATCAGCTGAAATCATTGATACAATCAACAGTTTAATAGGATGAACATGAAATTAAGCTGTTGTTTCAAGAGTGTCCGTATTTGGCGTACATCAGTTTTCGATCTAATCGAAAAACTGTTATTAAATCGACAATGGTTTAAATTTAAGAGACAAAATGAGCCGATGTTATTAATGAAAAAAATCTCGACCTGTTCAAAAGGCTAAAAGCGTACATAGGGTTAAGTGCCGATGTGATTTAACCGATCTTACAAGCAGCTGTAATCACTGATACAATCAACAGTTTAATAGGATGGATATGAAATGAAGTTGTTGTTTCAAGAGTGTCCGTATTTGGCGTACATCAGTTGTCGAGTTAATCGAAAAATTGTTATTAAATCAACATGATGGCTGATTCTTCTTTGTTAGTTCAGTTATACCATAGTCCTATGATGTTTGTCTAATGGGGATGTTTCCCTATTTGATGCTAACTTGCCTTAAATTAAGTCTAAATAGAACTAGTTTATTTTAGAAATGCCAGAAAGACGACAGTTAGAAAAAAATCCCTCTTTTTTTTAGATAATAACGGGGGAAAAGAGGTAAATTAGGAAATTAATTGTTATATAGGAAAGTTTTCGATAAATAGTTGCCCTTATTTTACTTTATCTTCAAAAAATGGTAAATTTTTAAAGATAGAATAGTTTGAGTAGACAATAGTCAAGCTTAAGAACGAGGTGAACCATGGAAATTTTTGAAACAGTGTTATTGATGCTAGCGATGGTCTTGGCATCAAATATTTTGAATCGATTTTTACCGAATATTGCAATTCCTTTGATACAGGTTGCTTTAGGGATGCTTTTAGCAATTCCATCTGCTCTTCATTCATTTGAATTGAGTTCTGAATTATTTATGCTCTTATTTTTGGCTCCGCTATTATTTAATGATGGTGCAAATGTTGATAAACGGGCCTTGTGGCAGCAGCGAAAAGCGGTATTGACGTTGTCAATTGGTCTAGTGTTTGTAACAGTGGCGATTCTAGGGAGCTTTTTACATTGGTTGATTCCTAGCTTGCCTTGGGCGGGAAGTTTTGCATTAGCTGCTGCTCTCGCGCCGACAGATGCGGTAGCTGTATCGGCTTTAGCTGAAAAGGTAAAAATTCCCCATAAAATGCTACACACGTTGGAAGGGGAGTCGCTAATTAATGATGCGTCTGGTTTAGTTTCTTTTCAATTCGCAGTGGCAGCCCTTTTAACTGGCGCTTTCTCATTTGCAAATGCGAGTCTTAGCTTTGTGTTAATTTCTTTGGGCGGGGTAATTGTTGGAATTATCGGAAGTGCTTTGGCGATGCAGTTCGTTAAATGGTTAAGGAGTCTAGGGATTGAAAATACTGTATCCTTTATGTTATTAGAATTGTTATTGCCTTTTGGTATTTTTTTACTGGCAGAAGCACTGAAAGTCAACGGAATTTTAGCTGTTGTGAGTGGTGGTTTGGTTTACTCTTTCAGCTATCAAAAGGTAAATCCAGAAGTAGCTCAGTTAAACCTTTTATCAAAAAATACATGGTCAATTTTTACCTTTAGCTTGAACGGTTTGGTGTTTGTTTTATTAGGAACGCAATTGCCACAGGTGATTCAAGTTGTTTGGAAAAATAACAATATCAATAACCCAACCTTGATTTTATATGTTTTGGCAACGACGGCGATTTTATTAGGGATTCGGTTGATCTGTTTTCTACTATTTAAAAACTTTGAAAAAGCGAGCGAGTTGACTCCTAAAGAACGATTACAGCAAGCGTTACTTTATACGATTTCAGGTGTGCGTGGAACCATTACTTTAGTCAGTGCTCTTAGTTTACCAGTGTTGTTTGCTGACGGTGGCGTTTTTATGGAACGAGAACTATTGATAAGTATTGCTGGTGGAGTGATTTTGACGACCTTACTTTTGGCTAATTTTGCGATGCCGCTGTTCGCTGAAAAACGAGAAACGCTTACTGGAGAGGTCAATCACGATCAGGAAATAGCGATTCTTCGTGAGGTTACATTAGAATTGAAGGAACAAGAAACTCCAGAAAATCAGCGAGCGATTGCGAGAGTAATCAAGATGTACAACGAACGGATTATGACACTTATTAATTCTGATGAGTTAGATGATAGTCAGGCTAAGTTGATGGAGTTGGTTTTGAAATGGCAATTTGCAGATACCCTTAAACAAGTCAGTAATCGCAAAATCAGTTTACAAGTGGCATTCATGCATTTACGCCGTCTAAATCGTCGTTTGTTCCGCTTAACTAAGGAGCAAACTTATCGAAATAATATGTTTTATGCTCGAGTGATTCGTCAAAAATTACGCTACGTGCGGTTACGTCCCTTAAGCTTCGATGAACGACAAGACCAACGAAGCTTTTTGATGGAGAGCAATCGAGAGTTTGTTGTGAGTAAATTACAGGATTTAGAGCCTGGGGCTTTTCCTCAGGAATTAATTGATTTTTATATGACGCGATATTTACAACGACGTAAAATTAAAGGAGCCGTTTCTACTGGGACAGTTGATGAATGGTTAGAGTATGCGATTCAACTGGAACGTGATGGGATTCAACAGGCTTTTGAGCGAGGAGACATTAATCGCAATGAGTTGAAGGGGTACCGAGAAAACTTATTAGCGATTGAAAATACGGTTCAGTTTATTGATTAATGGCGAACTGATTCTATTAAGAAAAAATTGGAGTGAACGATAAATGACGAATTATTTTAAATGGGGCTATACTCAGAAAATCATCAACGTATAAGTAGAAAGGAGAGGATAAAAACAACTAAATGACGGAGGTTAGTTTGATGTTAGATAATAGAAGCGTAACTAAAGAGGATTATGAGTTAATTTTAGCTATTTGGGAAAGATCAGTTAGAGCAAGCCATCACTTTTTATTGGAGAAGGATTTACTTTTTTTCAAAACCATTATTCCTGAAAATTTGGCCAGTATTAATGTGCTGTTGTGGTATGACGGGAGTTGTCCAGTTGGTTTTAGTGGTAGCGATGATGAGGAATTAGCGATGTTGTTCCTTGAGCCAGTATTTATTGGTAAAGGTTATGGCAGCAAAATTTTAGACTGGTTAATTGAGCATCATGAAATTAAGCAGGTTGATGTTAATTCTCAAAATGAAAGAGCAAAGGCGTTCTACCTTAGTCATGGTTTTAGGAGCGTTTCAGAAGAGGTTAGTGACGGGTTTGGTAAACCATATCCAATTACACATCTCGTCAGATAACCTATATATAGGTAAAGTGGGAGTGAGACAAAAGTCTCACTCTCTATTTTTTGCCATGAAGATATCATAATTCTCTCGTCGTTTTCTTATAAAGAACACCGTTTACATATGCTGTGATATACTTAACAAATAAAAAAGACAGAAAGGAAGAATCTTGATGAAAGTAACAGAAGGATACATGCCTTACCTTGGCTACCAGACCTATTACCGCACAGTTGGTGAATGCACTGGAAATAAGAAACCGCTTATTTTAATCCACGGTGGGCCCGGATCGTCTCATAATTATTTTGAGTTATTGGATGATTACGCAGAAGAAGGTCGCATGATTGTCATGTATGATCAATTAGGCTGTGGCAATTCGGAGGTGCCGAATCGTCCTGATTTGTGGCATGCGGAAACGTGGATTGAAGAGTTGATTGCTCTGAGAAAGCATTTGAAGTTGGAGGAGGTTCATGTTTTAGGTCAATCGTGGGGCGGGATGTTAACGATTGCTTATTTATGTGACTATCAACCAGAAGGGATAGCTAGTGCTATCTTCTCGAGTACGTTGCCTTCAGCCCAGCTTTGGAAGCAAGAACAACGGCGGATGATTAAGTTCATGTCTGAACAAGATCAGGAAATTATTCGTTTAGCAGAAGAGCGTGAGGACTATGAAAATCCCGCGTATTTGGCTGTCAATGCTAAGTATATGAGCTTGCATGCGGCGGATGAGCCTAATGAACAGTCACCAGAGCCGCTGCGACGACCAAAGGGTTCTGGTGCAGAAGCTTATGTTACTGCTTGGGGGCCCAATGAGTATTCACCAACAGGAACCTTAAAAGAGTTTGATTATGTGGATCAATTGGCAACTATTGAGGTGCCCGTCTTGATTACAAGTGGCACAAGTGATTTGTCGACACCTTTAATCAATAAAACGATGGTTGACCGTCTGCCAAATGCTCGTTGGGAGTTATTTGCTGCGAGTCGTCATATGCCATTTTTAGATGAAAAGGACTCTTATAAACAAATTTTGAGCGACTGGTTAGGGCAACATGATTAACAAATGAGTGAATTGGAGAGAGAAAAATGAATGAAGCAACTGAAAAAACAAAATTTCCTTTAGGGTTTTATTTATGTTCGATTACATTTTCCTTTGAACGAGCGGCTTATTATGCAGCCAAATGGTTAATTTATAGTTTTTTAACGACTGCGATTGTTAGTGGCGGGTTAAATATCAGTAATGGTGAGGCGGCTGTTATGCAATCTTATTTAGTTGCCTTTACGTATGCGGCGCCACTTTTTTTAGGAGTGATTGCGGATCGCTGGATTGGTGCGAGATACTTGATTCCAATCGGTATGTTTTTGATGGGGATTGGCTATTACTTAGCATCTATTGCTACCTCAACAGGAATGATTTGGGCGATGGTGATTTTGGTGTCGATCGGTACAGGTTTATTTAAAGGCAATTTGGCTGCTGTAACAGGAGAATTATTTGACAATCAAAAAGAGTTAGATGCTGCTTATTCTGTTCAATATTCCTTCGTTAATATGGGGTCTTTTATTGGGACAACGGCTGTCGGTGTGTTGGTGGCTTCAACTTTCTTAAAAAATGGTGTTCAAGGGTTTTCTCAGTGTTTCTTAATTGCGGCTATTTTATGTGTGGTCGGCGGAATTTGGTTTATTATTGCTTGGCGCTTTTTAGGTGATGCAGGGAAGACACCTTTTGCTAAAGACAAGGCTCATGAGTCTGTTGAAAAGGTAGCGACGGAAAAACAGCCTCTAACAGCTATTGAGAAAAAGAGAATTATGGCGATTATCATGGTCTCATTCTTTTCAATTATCTTCTGGTTGTTCTGGTATATGTCTTACTTATCTGTTTATGATTATATGGCTGAGTTTGTGAACTTATCTATTGGTAAGGTAACGGTCTCTACTGCGTGGTTTGATTCGTTGAATGGGTTAACTTGTATTGTTTTGGGACCTGTTTTGGCTGTTCTTTGGCTAAAATTATCGAAGCGGCCCCAAGGAGACATGAGTTTATTTAGAAAAACAGGAATAGGCCTAGCCTTGCTCGGTGCTTCTTTTGTCATGTTGATTGGTGCTGAGGTAACACGTGGAGTTGGTGCAAGTAGCGATCATAAGGCGAGCCTGATGTGGATTATTTTGTTTGGCTTGTTATTGAGTTTAGGCGAGATGTTCTTTTCACCACTGGGCAATTCATTCGTCAGTAAGTACGCACCGAAAAGAATATTGAGTATTTTGATGGGCGTCTGGACATTGGCGACCTTTGTTGCGGGCTTTAGTTATGGTCATCTATATGCGTTTGTTTTACAATTTGATATGATGGTTGTTTACACGGTTATTCCAGCGATTGCTTTTGCTGCGGCGTTGTTACTCTTTTTATTCGATAATAAACTTAAAAAACTTATTATTGAAGACTAGCTTCGTGTTGATTTTTAGTTATAATATAGGAAAAGAATAATTAGTTCTTGGTAATGAAACAGGAGGGATTTAGATGAAAGTACCTGAAAAACTTGCGCTTTTACGACAACGAATGGCAGAAGAGGGAATGGATATTTATGTTGTACTAACGGCTGATTTCCATCAGAGCGAGTATGTTGGTGAACACTTTAAGGCGAGACAATGGTTAACGGGTTTTACTGGGTCGGCTGGAACGGCAGTTGTTACGATGGATCGTGCAGGTCTATGGACAGATGGTCGTTATTTCTTGGCGGCTGAAAACCAATTAGCGACTAGTACGGTCGAGTTGTTCCGCATGGGTGAAGCAGGTGTGCCGACAATCGTGGAGTTTATTGATTCAGCGCTTCCGCAAAATGGCATACTGGGCTTTGATGGTCGAGTCGTTTCCATGGAGGAAGGCCAGTCTTACGAGTCAGTTGTCGAGAAGAAGCAGGGGACAATTATTTCTCAACATGATTTAATTAATGAGTGTTGGTCTGAGCGTCCGCCTTTATCTGAGGAACCAGTCTTTTTACTAGACACCGTATATGCAGGTGAATCAGTTGCCTCTAAGCTAGGAAGACTTCGAGCGAAAATGTCAGAAGTAGGGGCCAACTGTCATGTTATTGCGTCTTTAGACGACATTTGTTGGTTATTAAACTACCGTGGAAATGATATTGAGTTCTTTCCGTTGGTTCTGAGTTATGCGATTGTTCGAATGAATCAAGTGGATCTGTTTATTGATAGAAATAAACTGACCGAGGCGATGATAGAGCAACTAGCAGTTGACGGGGTTATTTTAAGAGATTATGATGACGTTTATGATAGTGTGGCTCAATTGAGTGAGGAGGATGTGGTATTAGTCGATCCAACTCGAATCAATTATGCGTTATTAACGAATATACCTGCAGAAACTAGTGTAGTAGCCCAAATGAATCCGACGGTCCTGTTTAAAGCGATGAAAAATCCGATTGAAGTTGAGAATATTAAAAAAGCTCAAATCAAGGATGGGATTGCTCATACAAAGTATATGTATTGGTTGAAAAATCGTGTAGGTAAAGAAACCATTACTGAAATGAGTGCGTCTGATAAGTTGGAGGAGCTTCGCCGAGAGCAAGGCGAGTTCATTCGTCAAAGCTTTGCGCCGATTGCGGCGTTTGGCGAGCATGGAGCGATTGTTCATTATAGTGCGACTCCAGAAACTAATTTGACCCTTAAAGAGGGAAATTTATTTTTAAGTGATACAGGTGCTGGCTTTATCGAGGGGTCAACTGATATAACCAGAACGTTTGCTTTAGGGGAGATTCCCGAATATATGAAGGAACATTTCACCTTGACATTGAAAAGCAATCTTCATTTAAGTCAGGCTCAATTTTTATATGGTACAACAGGGGTCAATCTTGATATTCTAGCTAGAGCTCCTTTTTGGAATCATCAGTTAAATTATAATCATGGAACAGGACATGGCGTCGGCTACTTGCTGAATATTCATGAAGCGCCAGCTGGAATTCGTTGGCAGTACCGGCCAGGTGAGGCACAGCCCTTTGAAGATGGCATGGTGATTACCAATGAACCGGGAATCTACATTGAAGGTTCTCATGGTGTTCGTCTAGAAAATGAATTATTAGTAAGAAATGGGCAGAAAAATGCCTATGGACAATTTATGTATTTTGAAGTGATTACATTTGTTCCTTTTGATTTGGATGGGTTACTTTCTGAGTTATTAACGATTGAAGAAAAAACATGGTTGAATGACTACCATCAAAGAGTTTATGAGTTAATCTCTCCAGGGTTGACTGATGAAGAACGGGTTTGGCTTAAGGAATACACAAGGAAAGTTGATTAGGAAGCCATTTTTGTAAAAATGATTGTTGAGGGAGAGAGGCGGATGGAGTATCAGGAGTTTGAAGGTGGAAATAGCTCATCTGTCTATACAGATGGCACGTATATTTACCGTGATTTGAAACCTCAAAGTCAAACGGCGCACCGACTTCTTCGTCATTTGCAACAAAAAGGAGCAGACTATGTTCCTATGTTTATTAAAGCAGATGAAACGACTGAGACGCTGTCATTTGTTCAAGGAGAAACCTTTGGGGATTATCCTCAAGCTACGGGTTTTAAGGGGCAATTAAGGACTGTTCGTTCTCTTGGGCACTTATTACGTAAGTTTCATGATGCAACGGCTGATTTTGAGGTAAGGGAAACGGATTGTTACTTTTTAAGTTATCCTGGATCTCTAGCCAAAGAGGTCATCTGTCATAATGATTTTGCGCCTTATAATGTGACGTTTCGTGATGGCGTAGCAGTAGGAATGATTGATTTTGATACATTATGTCCGGGGCCGAGAATTTGGGATGTGGCTTATGCTGTCTATCGATGTGTTCCATTGAGTCGTGAGGTTTTTGTTACTAAGACTAAATCTTATCGACCCTATGAGCAAAGAGATGCAGCGAAACGACGTCAGTTACTAGCTGAATTTTTAACAAGCTATGGCGGAGTAAATTCGGCTGAACTTTTTGAGGTGTTGGTGGAACGGCTTCAATCTTTAGTAGAGTTGTTTGACAGACAGTGTGAAAAGGGGGATGTTGCTTTTATTAAGATGAAGGCAGAAGGCCATCAAACTTTTTATCAAGAGGAGATCAACTTTATTAAGGGGCACTATCAGGAGTGGCTTTAAATTTGTTAAAATGAAGAAGGGAGTGGGACAAAAGTCTCACTCCTATTTTTCATGTATGTTAAATGACAAACGAGCGCCAAATGTCTGCTCACTACCCTATCCTAGACGTAATCTTGAACTTGGGTTTTGCTGTTAACTTGTTGGGCAAAATCTGTATAAATTCGTTTGGTTAGGTCAATTCCTTTTTCTTTAGCGATCAACCATGCAAGGAGTTGGAAAGGAATGATGAAGAGTAGTGGCGCTTTCCATTCGTCAACATCACTATCAAGAGAAATAGTTCGGGGAGCGCTACTCTTTTCAGTCGTAATCGTGTAGACATAGTCAGTGCATTTTTGTTCATATTTTTTTAATAGTTGCTCCTTTTCTAAATTAGGGCTGGCTACTTCCAAAAAGAAGATCCGATGCTCTGGATTCACTTCTAAGTATGGTCCGTGCATGAAGGCTTCAAGTTCAATTCCTTGTGAGGGAACTCGAACTGTTTCTGAAAATTTCGTCTCCATTTCTTTGGCAGAGCCAAACGCAGGGCCATAAGCAACGCTGGAAAAGCGAGGAGCAGCTTTAAGTTCTGCTTTATAGCTTTCGAAGAAATGGTTTGTCTGATTAAGTACTGTCGGGACTTTTTTGACTAATTGCTTGAATGAAGCGAGTTCCACCGCTTCTTGTTCCTGAGAAATTAGTCCCTTTTGTACTCCAAGATATAGGCCTAACAACATCAAACTTAGGACTGTTGAGGTAAAGCCAAGAGTGACATAACCAACTCGTTCTCGTCCACAGCCAATGTCCAGAGTCCAATCAGTCTCCTTTGTAATTTCACTATCAGGGATGCTAGTGACCGCAATACTTGGTAAAGGAACCGAGTGTTTTAGGTGGTTGATCGCATCGATGGTTGAGGTACTTTGTCCACTTTGAGATATACCCAAAACTAGGTCTAGTTGGGTTGAGATCCGCTCATAATGTTGAAAGTTAAAGGGTTCTTGGATGTCAATGCTGACATCAGCAACTCGTTCAATATAATATTTGGCGCTGTTTGCTGCATTAATACTAGAGCCTGTACCTAAAACAAGCCAGTTTTTTCTTTCAGTTAAGTCAGGCATTGTCACGAATTGTTGTGGGTAATTATCAAGAATGCGAAGTAATTTTTCAGGTTGTTCGTGGATATAAGAAAACATGGTTGGTTTAGTCATTAAAGAGACCTTCTTTCTGAAAATAGTTAGTTAAAAACTGATGCACACCATTCTCTAGATTCGTTGAAGTGGTGTATTTGGCTTGATTTTTGATAGTTTGGCTAGCGTTCCCCATCGCAACGCTGGTCTCAGCGGCTTGGAACATCTCTAAATCATTTTCCCCGTCGCCAAAACAAATAGTATGGGTGGCAGTGATACCGACGGCATGTTGAATAGCCGTAATGGCCGTTTTCTTAGATGTTTGGGCACGGGTGATTTCAATATTGTTACTATGAGAAGAAGAAATAGCTAGACGTGAGTCAGCTTTTAAGAGCGATTTAGCTTGCTCGAAAGAATCATCAGGTGTTTCACTTATCATGATGCCATTAATATAGTGGTCAGCGTGTTGTTTAAAATCTTCCTTTGAACGAATTGGGATAAAAGCATTTTCAGTCTCATCTCCTAATCGATCGCTATCGTTTTTATCCGTAAAATAATGAGGCAGAGTATCTGAATAGTAAACGGTTTGAGCAGAGAAAAAGAACAATGGAATGGCGTATTTTTTCGCAATATCATAAGCTTGCTCGGCATCTTTAGGATGTAGCCGACTAGTATGGCAATGATTGTTCAAATCGTAGATGCCACCATTTGAGCCAATAATTTGAATGCGCTCATCAATACTTCTAGCAATACTTTGTCCTGATTGATACATTCGCCCAGTTGCTAGGTAGACAATATGTCCAGCATCTAGTAATTGGCGGAATAGTTGTTTGGTTTCCAATGGAACCTGATGGTGGTTGTCTAATAAAGTTCCATCTATGTCTGATAAAATTAAATGTTTTGTCACAAGATTTGCTCCCTTAATTCTCTATTTTTTTGCACCACAAGATTCTCGTATGACTAATTCTGGGCGATGGTCAAAGGGTGTTTCAACTGCTTCTTCGGCGATAAGTTTTGTGAGAGTTTTAATCGCGATACGACCTAGAAAGTCGTTGTGTTGATTGATGCTTGTTAGTCGTGGAACTGAAAAAGCACTGGTTGAAAACTGATCACAGCTGGCAATTGCTAAGTCCTTGGGACAGCTTTTCTGGGCATCTGCTAAGGCTCTAATTGCGCCTAAGGCAACGGTGTCATTGATAGCAACAATCGCTTCTGGTAGAGCTTTTTTTGCTAATAGCTGGTTCATCGCTTCATAACCATCTTTAGCGTAATAATCATTTAAAATAATATAGTCATTTTGCAGAGTGGCATAAAGAGAAACTGTTTCTTTGAAAGCCTTTAATCGTTTTTCAGTGATGGTGACACCAGGTTCACCGCCGATAAAGCCGATCGTTTTATTGCCAAGAGCGAGGAGATGCTGAGTAATCATCATCGTGCCGAGTTCGAGATTTCGTTCGATAAAGTGACAATCAATATCAGGATGTTTTTGACCAACCACAACAGTAGGTATCTTGTGACTTAATTGATTTACTGCATGTGAGTATGTGTCAGCGATGATTTCTTTATCAATTTCTCCACCAAGAATAATGACACCATCAACTTGTTTTTCAATAATTGTTTTAAACATCTCGATTTCACTTTCGATAGGTGAACTGAATTTAGAACTGCCAGCAGACATGGTATTGAATAAAAGGATAGAGTAACCAACTGTTTTACTATATTGATTGATTTCAGCCACCAACTCAGTAAAATAAGGGTTGGTAATGTCAGAAACAACAACAGCTATAGTATTGGTTTTATTAGAAATCATCCCACGAGCAAACATACTTGGTTGATAATTGTATTCATCGATTACAGCTTTGATTTTTGCGCGCTTAGCAGGATTAACAGAAGGGCTGTCGTTTAGGACACGTGAAACAGTGGAGACAGAAACCCCGCATTTTTGGGCAATTTCCTTGATAGTGATATTTTTTTTATCCAAGATAGGCCACCTCGTTTATTTTTGTTAGTTCAAGTGTATCTCAATAAGATTATAAATTCAAGATAAATTTGACAACGATACCAAAAATTGTTTTTTGATCAAATTAAGGTTGACAAATTGATACAAACTGATTATATTGAGGATGTTAACGTTTTATGGAAAGTGGAATTATTTGGTAACGTTATCTAGGAGGTTATTAAAATTAAAACTATTTTATCTATTGATTTAGGTGGAACTAAGGTGATGATTGGCGAAGTAACGTTAGAAGGAAATGTGATTGCACATAAAAAATATCCTTCAATTGTCACATCCCAACAAGCAGCCTTAACAACAATCAAGGAAGCTTTAAAAAATTATCAAGAAAGTGTTGGTTATCATGGAGATGTTCAAGCTGTAGGGATCGGCTTAGTGGGGCGCGTTGATCATCAATCAGGACGATGGTTTGAAATCCATCCTGAACTTTCTGATGAAGTTGATGTTGTTGCTGAGATTCAACAACTCATTGATGTGCCCTGTTTTTTAGCTAACGACGTTTATTGCGCAACATTAGCTGAACTTTTCTTCGGATTTGGTAAGCTTACCAAAAATTTTGTTTACTTAAATATTGGCACAGGTATTGCTGCTAGAATGGTGATTGATGGCCAGATAATTTCTGGTAGTCACTATGATGCTGGTGAAATAGGTCATATGGTAGTAGATATGAATAGTCCACTAACTTGTGTCTGCGGCCGTCAAGGGTGTTCGGAAATGATCGCCTCTGGATTAGGCATGAGCAATCGGGTTAAAGCGTTAAAAAGTGAGTACCCGGATAGTCAATTTAATCGTTCTTACACAGTAGATGAGCGAATCACAACTCAGGCTATTTTTAAGGCCTATGAGGCTGGCGACGAGTTGGCAGTATATGTTATTGATGAAGCGTTAAAAGCTGTTGCTGCTGTCATCATGAATTTAGTGAGAACTAGTGATCCAACAGGATTTGTGCTTGGTGGTGGTGTGGTTTTAGATGGGTGGTTTTTAGAGAAGTTACAGCCCTATCTAGCAAAACGCACTAATCGTTTCTTAGACCATGGGATTGTGATCACTGCATTAGATACACGTTATATTACCTTAGTTGGTTGTGCTATTTTGGCCAAACAGGGATTAGAGCAAGGGAATCAATAAGAAAAGGGGGAAGCGTAGTGGAACAATTTAATCGTGTGTTGGAGCAGACTGGCTATTTAAGGCGTCCATTGAGAGTAAGTGACTTTAACCACAACTCTTATGAAGCTTTGAACCGGGAGAAGGAAATACTAAATCATCGTGGTCTAGATAGTGGTGATGAAAGTAAGTGGCTGACTAGAGGACAAGGGCTAGGAGGGTGCCTTGAGAATAGTGAAGGCGTATTTTTATCGTCTCAAGCAACTCTGACAAGTTGGGCCCCTGGAGCACCTGCTGACGGTGATTATGTGGGGTACGGAGAGGCGGTTGTTTATCAATCTTTGGCTCGAGAGAATTGGGAAGGATTTAATCGTTTATCTTTTAAAGTAAAACCGTTGTGTGATGGTTTGCCCAATCCTCATATTATTGTTGGAATTAAAAACGATGGCCAAATCAAAGTGCCAGATATATATAATCGAGAGGGGTATCATGTTGTCAATTTGGTTAATCATGAGGTGCAAGAGGTTTTCTTGGACTTTCCAGATTTGCCGAGAGATGAGATAACGGAAATTAGTTTTTCAACCCTGATTAATGGTCAAGATAAAGCGACAGGTGAGGAACTTTACTATGAGATCAGTGAGATTTTTTTACAGGAAGTGGCTGACTCAAATCACTCAAAAGGTTGGTTGCCTGTCGCAGGAGATATTATCTTTTCTCATAATGGGTATCAATCGAGTCAGCGGAAAACAGCATGGATGAAGCCGAGTGATGAGCCTACTTTTACTCTTTATTCTGAAACAAATGAGAAACGATTAGTTAAGCCACTTGAAAAAATTGAGAGCTCAGTCGGTGTTTTTAGTCTCTTGGATTTTTCTGAGGTGACTGAAGCGGGCTCATATTTTCTAGAAGTGGGCACAAGTCGAACGGAGAATTTTAAAATCGCGGCCTCTAAAGAACTGTGGTTGAATTCAGCTTGGAAAGCATTAAATTTTGTTTTTTGTCAACGCTGTGGCTGTATAGTTCCTGATCAGCATAGTAGCTGTCACGAGGATATTGTAGCGATTCATCAAGGAAAACATATTTCTTTTAATGGTGGTTGGCATGATGCGGGAGACCTTTCTCAACAATTGATTCAAACAGCAGAAGTGACGTTGAGTCTATTTGAATTAGCAGATAAAGTTCGTGAGACCGATCATCAATTGTATTTAAGGTTGATTGAAGAGGGAGAGTGGGGATATGACTTTATCTTGAAAACTCGCTTTGGAGATGGTAATCGAGCAACAAGTGCAGGGGTTACACGTTGGACTAATGGAAAAACTGGTGATATGGATGATGTTGTTGCTCGTGTTCATGATACTGCATATGAGAACTTTTTACTGGCGGGAATAGAGGCAAAGATTTCTCGTTATTTATCTGAGGATAATCGGCTAAAGCTTAGCGCGAAAAAGGTGGCTTTAGCAGATTTTGATTTTGCATTGACTGATTTTGAGAAGGATGGGTATAAGACGACCCCGATTTTTTGGGAACATACCTATAGCACGTCTAAGAGTACTTATTTAGCCACAATGATTGATGCCAGTGCGGCGCTTTATGAGCTAACTCAAGAAAAGCGATATGAAACATTGGCAGTGACTTGGATGGATGAACTATTGGATTGTCAAGAACGTCATGGACTTAAATTAACGTCGGGAGAGTATTTAAAAGGTTTCTTTTACCGAGATGAACATCGAAAGGTTATTCAGCATTTCAATCATCAAGCACGTGAGCATCTTTATAGTCAAGCTTTTGCAGGGGTGATGAATACTTTTCTGCATCACATTAATTATGACCGGTGGTTAGAGGCGGCAATAGATTATGGCAATTACTTCAAGTTTTTAGTGCCATTTACTGCTCCTTACCCAATGCTTGCGAGTGGTGTTTATCTGGCGAGCGAAGTGGCAGAGATTGAAAGCTTTGATCGACAACATTTATTAGTGGGTGAAGAGGCCAAGGCAGATTATATTGAGCAATTGAAGCAAGGGGTCGAGATTGGCGAAGGGCTCTACCTTAAGCGTTTTCCAGTATGGTTCTCATTTAGAGGGAATAATGCGATGGTCCTTTCTACTGGAAAGGCTGTGATTAGTATTGGCAAGCTACTTGAGGATGAGGTATTAAAAGAGTTGGGAGCTTGTCAACTTCAATGGGTATTAGGTGCAAATCCTTTTAATCAGTCACTGATGTACGGTGAAGGGTATCGCTTCGCTCAGCAATATGCTGTTTTACCTGGTGAAATGGTAGGGGAGTTACCAGTTGGAATTCAAACATTTGGAAATGAAGATGAGCCGTATTGGCCACAACTTAATAATGCGACTTATAAGGAAGTCTGGACTGGTAATGCTGGGAAATGGTTAAGTTTGCTTACTGATGTGTTATAAAAAATAGGAGGTTTTGGGGTTATGTCAAAAAACAATGAAGAGTCGAATTTAGTAATGAAGCTAACAATGATAGCAAATAAGGTAGCATCTCAAAGATATATAACCGCGATTCGAGATGCGTTTGCTTCAACAATTGCTATTACGATTGTAGCTGCGTTCTTTCTATTAGTGAATAACGTGCTTTTAAATCCAGAGACAGGTTTACTGAAAAGTATGCCTGGTCGGGAGATTGTTTCAGAGGTTTCAATTCAAGCTTATAATGGCACACTGGGAATTTTAGGGTTATTAGTAACTTTTTTGATAGGTTATCGTTTGGCAAAAACGTACGACTTAGAAGGGTCAGTCGAAGGGATTATCGCTGTGGCTTGTTACGTAGCGGTGGTGCCAAATACTCTTTCTGTTTATACAGCAGCAGGTAAAAATGTCGACGCTTCTGGTGTTTTAACTCAAACGTTTACAAGTTCGTCAGCGATGCTTTTGGGAATTATTGCGGCTTTGACAAGTGTCACATTGTTAGCGAAATTATATCAAATTAAGCAATTGAAAATTTCGATGCCAGATTCAGTGCCACCGGCTGTTGCAAAATCATTTAACTCGTTAATTCCAGCTTTTCTAGTGATTTCTCTTTTTGCTATTTTAGAAGTAGCGATTCGTCACCTTTCAGGAATGACAGTGCCGGATTTGGTGGTTAAGGTTTTACAAACACCGTTGATTGGTGGCTTTCAAACATTACCAGGGATTTTACTTTATGTATACCTTGCTACCTTTGTTTTTGTTTTTGGTATTCATGGCGCTTTTGTTTTTGGGGCTATTTCTGGACCGATTCTACTCACTTCTTTACAACAAAATGTTGATGCGATTAAGTTAGGGCAAGCAGCTCCAAACATTGTAACAGGTCCTTTTCTTGATGCGTATGTTTATATGGGTGGTGGAGGCACGATGATTTGCTTAGTGATAGCACTATTGATTGGATCAAAACGTTCTGACGAGCGAATGATTGCTAAAATTGGCGGTGTATCTAGTTTGTTTAATATTAGTGAACCATTGATGTTCGGGTTGCCGGTGGTGTTTAATCCGATTTACGCTATTCCATTTTGTATTGTTCCGATGATGTCAACCACACTTGCTTATTTAGCGACAAGTTGGGGGCTAGTGAGTCCGACTTACATTTTAGTTCCGTGGGTGACGCCGCCATTATTGTCAGGTTATTTGGCAACTGCTGGTGATATTAAAGCCTCTTTGTTACAGTTAGTGATCATAGTCGTGGGCGTATTGATTTATCTGCCTTTTGTTTGGATTTCTAATCGAGCTGAAAAATTACAGGAAGAAGGAACTATTTAAAGGGCTAGAGATAAGGAAAATTGGTTATGTCTCTTGAGAGGGTGTCGTTTAGCGGACTCTTTCAAGAGTTTTTTTGTAGAAAATTTTAGTGTTAATTGAAGAGGTTGAAAAGTGATTTAAGTTATGGCTTAGATGGTATATAATAGAGTTGTTTAAAAATTCACAAGTTAAATTCAGGGGGGAAGTAATGATGACGAAGTATCAACCGCTTTTGGAACCATTGACTTTAAAAAATGGGGCAGTGATTCCTAATAGGTTAGCTATGGCCCCAACATCTGTCACAGATGCGACAGATGATGGGCAGATTACAGCAGCCAATTTATTATTTTTTGAGAAACGCAGTCAAGTAGCTGGCTTATTAATAGCTGGAGCGGCAACTATTTCTGAGAATGGTAAGGCTTTTGAAGGTCAGATGAGTATCGGAAATGACCGTCATTTAGCCGGTTTAAAAGAATTGGCCAAGGCTATGAAAAAGGATGGCGCTAAGGCTGTTTTGCAGATTTATCATGCGGGACGTCAAGCTAAAGCTTCTTTTAGAGGTCAAGGTGAAACAGTAGCGCCGAGTAGTATTGACTTTCCGGGTGCTGTGACAGTCCCCCGAGAGTTAAGTGATTCTGAGATACTCAGCATTATTCGTCAGTTTGGTGAAGCGACTGCTCGAGCAATTGAAGCTGGCTTTGATGGGGTAGAAATTCACGGTGCTAATAACTTTTTGATTCATCAATTTTTTTCGCCTAACTCTAATTTAAGGCAAGACCGATGGGGCGGGAGTTTGGAAAAGCGTTTAGCGTTTCCTCTGGCAGTTGTTAAAGAAGTTAAGGCAGTTGTTGCGGCTCAAGGATCTGCAGATTTTATTGTTGGCTATCGTTTAATTCCAGAAGAAATGATCGATAAAGGTAAAGGCTATAGCTTTTCAGACGCATTACAGTTAATAGATGCGTTAGCAAATCAGCAACTTGACTACATTCACTTATCCCTTTTTTCAGGCTATGGCAGTCAAGCGAGTGAGTCTGAAAAGTCATATGGAACAGTTGTTAAAGAACTTGTGGGCGAACGATCAGCGGTCATGGTAGTGTCTCAAGTCACGACAGCAGATCAAGCTTTAGAGGCACTCGATAATGGCGATTTAGTTGCCTTGGGCCGAAGCTCGATGATTGAGCCAGCTTTTGCAGCGAAAATAAAAAAAGGGCAGGCAGAAATGATTATGACCGAAATTACGGCGGAAAGCGCCTCAGATTTAGGAATGCCTAAAGGGTTAACGCAACTTTTTGTATCTGGTGAAGTTTCGTTACCGTTACCTGGTAAGGAATTTTTGTAAGCGAAGATAATTGCTAGTAAAAACACAATTCGGTTGGTAGTCCGAATATTAAGAAGGCGCCGCGTTCTTATCAGTAACCTTCCCTCCTCGGGTCGTCCAGCTAGCAAATTAGTAAAATAAATGAAAAGAGGAGGAGTAAACATGTATTTACTTGTTTATTTTGATGGTCAGTATTGGATTGGAATTACGGAAGTCTGGGAGGATAATCGATTACGCGTATACCGGCATTTATTTGGAAGCCAGCCGAATGATGCGGAAATCTGGGAGTTTATTCATAAGACGCTGCCAGTGTTGTTAGTCCGCTCTCAGCAGTCTGGGGTATATGTTACACCAGAAAAATCGTTACAGCAGATGAATCCCAAAAGACGTCAACGTCAAGTAGCAAAAGAAATGAAGCGAAAAGGCACGTCGACGAAATCGCAGTTGGCGATGCAGGCTGCATTAGATGAGTCAAAGGTTGTTAGCCGTCAACAACGAGCGGTTAATAAAAAGCTAGTAGCCCAGCAAGCCTATGAGCGACGAGTTGCTAAGGCTAAACGTAAAAAACGTGGAAAGTAATTAATAATAAGCCTCTTAGTGATGGTAATCAGTAGGAGGTTTGTTTTTTTTATACATTAATAACGTATTTGTTTTATAATTCATGATTTTTAACTGTCGTATTTGTGAACGTCGATAGGTGATTAATTGCTTAATGTTCGTAAATTAACCTAACTACGACTAATGATAGTGACGACTATTAGAATGAGTGTCTAAAAGTGTTCTAAGGTTTAGTATGAGAAATCACTGTTTACGTAGTATTAATAGTAGAGTTATTTTTTTTAAGAAATTTTTCTTTAAAGGGTGGACTTTTGGCGAGAGTTTGGTAGAATTGATTTGTACGAACGATACCGTGAAACGGAAAAAATATACAGGGGGTAGTATTTATTTTTAGTAAAACGGTTTACATGGGATGTTTGTATATAAGATTGGGTATAAATTGATAGGAGGGAAAGAGTGAAAAAGAACAGATTACGCTTTACTAATGTTATGATGTTAGTCTTTTTACTTTTAGGCACAGTAGCACCGTCTTTTACGGCTGTTGCAGAAACGATCGATCGCACAGTTGGTAGTAGTAGTGAGGTGTTGACAAGTCAAAAAGAAATGGAACCGCTGTCAAGTCCGACTAGTAAAGATCAGGAGACGATGGGGTCAGTTTCAGATGAACAAATTACTGGAAGTGAAGCCAATTCTCAAGAGGAAGCTATTGTTCAAAAAGCCAAGAAGGAAGAACCAAAATCTGTGGAGAAAGCAACCAAAACTCTGACGATTTTAGGAACATCTGATGTTCATGGGAATGTTTGGGATTGGTCCTATGAAGACGATGCGCCTGCAGATTTAGGCTTTGCTAAGATAGGCACTATTGTAAAAAATGTTCGCCAGGAGAATCCTAATACGATTTTAGTTGATGCTGGTGATAACTTGCAAGGAACTCTTTTAACAGATGATTTATATAGTTCGGATGCGTCGCTTCAAGGTGTAGAGCATCCAGTGATTACAGCTATGAAAACGATCGGCTATGATTCGATGTCGTTAGGAAATCATGAATTTAACTTTGGTTTAGAGTTAATTAAAAAAGTCGAGGCAGAGGCGGCACCTGTTTTTCCATTGCTTTCTGCTAATACATATGTGAAAGAGACTAATAAGAATTTTGTTGAGCCGTATAAAATTAAAGAAGTAGATGGCGTTAAGGTTGGGATTTTAGGCTTAACGATTCCCCATGTTGCGATGTGGGATGGCGAAAAGGTGAAGAGTCTCTATTTTACTAATTTAAATGAAGAGGCCGCTAAGCAAGTTAAGTTGATGCAAGAAAATGAAAATCCAGACATTATTGTAGCTGCAATTCATGCAGGGCTTGATAATAGTGATCCAGGGGCAGCTGCTCGTAATGTGATTTTAGAAGTGCCAGAAATTGATGCTTTTGTGTTAGGGCATGATCACCGTGAATACGCAGAAATGATTACTGATGGTCAAGGAACACCTAAACCAGCTGCAGCAGTCAAGGATACTGGTGCAGGTGTGGTAAGGATTGACTTGGCTCTTGAAAAAGACCAAAGCGATGAAGAGGCAAAATGGCAAGTGGCTAGCAGTTCGCCAAGTATCATCTCTTCAAAAGGTGTTGCGACAGATCAAGCTGTTCGTGATGCGACGGTGGAGGCTCATAAAGCGACACAGGATTATGTTAAGGAGACGATTGGGACAGCCACGGCAGATTTCTTACCAGATAATGAGATTCCGGGGATTCCTGAGGCACAGTTACGTCCTACAGCAATGATTTCTTTGATTAATAATGTACAAAAGAAAGTAACTGGAGCAGATATTGCGGCAGGAGCTTTGTTTAGAGCGGATAGTGATTTAAAAGCAGGTCCTATTACTTTTGCCAATGTGTTTAATATTTATAAGTACCCAAATACTTTAGTTGGGGCTAATATGACAGGGAAACAGTTAAGGGCATTTTTGGAAAAACAAGCGGATTATTATCAACAATATGAAGCAGGGGATTTATCAATCGGGTTCAATTCAGGTATTCGTGTTTATAATTATGATATAGTCACAGGTGTTAAGTATAAAATTGATATTTCGAAGCCTGTAGGGCAGAGAATTGTTGAGTTGACTTACAAGGATGAGCCAGTTTCAGATGATTTACCACTAAAGATTGCGATTAATAATTATCGTTTTGAGGGAATGGTTAAGGAAGGCTTTGTTGATCCTGATCCGTACTATGAATCAGATCCTGATACACTACGTGGTGAAATTGTTAAGTATATTAAAGAGTTTCGTAAAGGAATTATTAAACCAGAGGAAGAGCTTGAAGATAGCTTTGAAATTGTTGGAGCAGATTTATCTCATCCTTTAAGGAATTATGTGATTCAACAGATTAAAGCGGGAGCTGACGGTTTTAAGGATTTAGTTAAGGTATCGGCAGACGGTCGAACTCCAAATGTTCAAAAGATTAATATTAACCAACTAATCGAGGCGGGGGTGATTCCGCCAGAATTATTAGGTGATGGATTCAATATCATGCATACGAATGATATTCATGGTCGTTTGGAGTATTTAGAGGATAAATATAGTCCATCGATTGGGATGGGACGTCTAAAAACCTTTAAGGATAATCAAAAGCCTACCCTGTTGGTTGATGCCGGAGATGCTATGCAAGGACTACCAATCTCTAATTTAACTAAAGGGGCAGATATGGTTAAAGCGATGAATGCTGTGGGGTACGATGCCATGACCCTCGGTAATCATGAATTTGATTTTGGGATTGAGACTGCTTTACAGTATCAACAGGATCTTAATTTTCCAATTGTATCTGCGAATGTATATAAAGGAGACAAGTTAGTATTCGATCCTTATACGATTGTAACGAAGAAAGCGGCAGATAAGGAGTTGAAATTCGCGCTTATCGGGTTAACAACACCTGAAACGAGTGTCAAAACTCATCCAAATAACATTAAAGGGATTACCTTTAAAAAGCCAGCACCAGTTGCGATAGAGATGATTAGAGAGATTGGCGATGCTGCAGATGTCTATGTCTTTATGACTCATTTAGGCTTCGATGAAACGACAGTTGAGGATGAAAGAAGTACTTATTTAGCTAAGGAGTTAGCTAAGGCTTACCCAGATAAGAAAATCTTTATCGCAGATGGTCATTCTCATTCTGAGTTACCAAATGGCCAAAAAGAAGGCAATGTTTTAATCGGGCAAACAGGTAATTACTTAAATAATGTCGGACTTATGTCTGCCGATTATTCGGGTGAAACGGCAACAACATCTGCTAAATTAGTTCCTTTTGCTGAAATAAAAGGGCTAGTACCTGATCCAACCGTTCAAAAAATTGTGGACGATGCTAAAGCTAATTTTGAAGAAGTTATGCAGGAAGTTGTGATTGAGACTAATACGATTCGTTTTAACGGGACGCGAGAGCATGTTCGTTCGCGGGAAACCAATTTAGGAAACTTGATTGGCGATGCATTGTATAAGTACGGTCAAACTGGATTCAAGGAAGCATCAGATTTTGCTGTAGTTAATGGTGGTGGAATTCGACAGGATATTGGGATTGGTCAAGTGACTAAGGGCGATATTGTCGGTGTCATGCCGTTTGGTAATACGATTAGCCAAATCCAGATGACAGGTCAAGAAATCTATGACATGTTTGAGCATTCACTTCGTTCAACGGCTAAAGATGCTGAAGGGAATACCATACCAGATGAAAATGGCTTGCCAACTTTAGGTCAGAATGGTGGCTTTTTACAAGTATCAGAGTCAATTAAGGTTACATATGATTCTAATAAAGTCGGGGCTGATCCTGAGAATAAAATACCAGGTGAGCGTGTGACGTTGATTCAACTTAAAGATAAAAAGACAGGTAAGTTTGTCGCGATTGATAAGGCCAAGAAAGATTATTTTATGGCGACGAATGATTTCTTAGCTGCTGGTGGCGATGGCTATTCGATGTTGGTTGGAAAACCAGTTGAAGAAGGAGCTTCTCTAGATGAAGCCTTTTTACCTTATTTACGTGAACTAGATGAGGCTGGAATGGCTAAGTATGCGAAGGAGTTTAGTTTTGACCGGATTATTCCGAAAAAATCAGAGAGTGTGAGTAAGGACTTCACTTTCTCAATCATGCATACAAATGATATGCATGGCCGTCTAGATTTTGAAAAGGATAAATCTCTTGGTATGGCTAAGTTGAAAACTTATAAGGATACAATTAACCCAACCCTGATGTTAGATGGCGGTGATTCTGTCCAAGGTTTAGCGATCTCCAATTTTAGTGAAGGGATGGATATGGCAAAAGCAATGAGCTTGCTGCCATACGATGGGGTTGCTGCTGGAAACCATGAGTTTGACTTTGGTTACGAGCGTGCAATGGCCTTTAAACAGTTGTTGCCAATGCTTTCAGCTAATGCAGTTAAGGATGGTAAAACGTCGTTTGACGCCCATAAAATAGTCGAAAAAGATGGCAAAAAATTTGCGCTAATTGGGTTGTCTACTCCAGAGACTGCTTTTAAAACGCATCCTAAGAATGTTGAGGGCGTGACGTTTAGAGAACCGATTGAAGTAGCAAAAGAACAGATTAATGAGTTAAAAGATCAGGTTGATGCCTTTATTTTTGTGACTCACTTGGGAATTGATAAAACAACTCCAGAAGCATGGCGTGGAGATACGTTGGCCCAAGAATTGTCACAGGCGTATCCTTCTGACATGATTGTGATTATTGATGGTCATTCTCACAGTGAATTGCGTGAAGGTCAGGTTTATGGAAATACACTTTTGGCTCAGACTGGTAATTACCTTAACAATGTCGGGAATATTGAAGTAGCAGTTAAGGATGGTAAAGCCGCATTTAATGCTCGTTTGGTACCGACTAAGGAATTAAATGATGTTGTAGATAATCCAGAGGTCAAGGAAATTGTTGAGGCTACTAAGAAAAAATTTGAAAAAGAAATGAGTCAAATTGTTTTAGAGGATAATCCTGTTTATTTTGAAGGAGACGGCGCTTATGGTCGGACTCGTGAAACAAATCTAGGAAATATCATTGGTGATGCGTTATATAATTATGGACAAACTGCTTTTAGCACACCATCAGATTTTGCTGTGATCAATGGCGGCGGGATTCGCGTACCAGTTGAAAAAGGGAAAGTGACTAAGGGAGATATTTTAGCAGTTTTACCTTTTGGAAATACAATTGCCCAAATTGATGTTACCGGGCAACAAATTTATGACATGTTTGAGCACTCACTTCGTTCTGAGGCACAGAAAAATGCGGATGGCACAGTCATTTTGGATGAAAAAGGGTTGCCGATGCTCGGTCGTAATGGTGGTTATCTACAGGTGTCGGATTCTGTTAAAATAATTTACGATGCGAATTTGCAAGGAGCGGTTCCTGAGAAGAATATTGTAGGGGAGCGGGTTTTGGAAGTTCAGATATTGAATCGTCAGACTACTAAATTTGAAGCAGTGAATCGTGAGGCAATTTATAAAGTAGCGACGAATGATTTCTTAGCAGCTGGTGGTGATGGCTATACGATGCTAGGCGGAAAACGTGAAGAAGGTAAGTCAATGGATGTCATCTTTACGGAATTCCTTCAAGCTATCGCAACACCTAAACAAGCTAAGGTAGTTCCTTTAGCTGCAGGTAAGTATCAGTTAGCGGATTATGCAGATCCCTTCCCTTATAGTCGGATTATTCCAATGACTAAGGCGGATTTTGAGGCACAAAAACCTCAGCCAGAATTGGATGTATCTAAATTAGTAATGGCAATTGAAACAGCGACTGCCTTGAAGGAAGCGAGCTATACAAAAGAGTCTTGGACATTTGTTGCAGAGACTTTGGCTGCTGCTAAAGTAATGTTAGAGAAGTCTCAAGAAACACCAACGACTATCTCTCAGACGGAAATTGACAATGCTGAAAAAGCTTTAGTTAAGGCATGTGAGTCTCTTGTTGAAATCAAATTAGATTTAAGTAAGCTTGAATTAGCTATCAATTCGGCACGCGGACCAAAAGAAACTGATTTTACAGCTAAATCATGGGAGAAATTTGCGAAAGCTCTAGCAGAGGCTCAATCTGTTTTAGCTGAAGCGAAAAAGGCGGATACGACTGTGACTCAAACTGAGGTGGATTTGGCAGCTGTGAATTTAGGAGTTGCTCAAGGTCAGTTGATCAACAAAGATGAACAATTAAAAGTGAAGTCTCTTGCTGATGCGATTGAGAAGGCTATGTTACTTGTTGAAACAAATTATACTGCGGAGAGTTGGCTGCCATTTGCTACAGCTTTAGAAGAGGCTCAAGATGTCTTGGCACTGGCTAATGCAGAGAATTATCCAATGACCCGTGTGGTTAATACCACAGTGGGACAGCTTGAGGTTGATACGGCTCTTGCTAAGTTAGTAGCAGCTCAAGCTGCTCTTAAACCGATCAGCAATCCAGCATTAGATTTTGCTCGTTTGAATGCAGTTATTAAACAGGCTGAAACAAAGGTTGAGAAAAAGTATACAGCGGCTAGTTGGAAAGTCTTTGCTGAAGCGCTAGCTCATGCAAAAGTGATTGTAACTAATGCTAATCAGACAGTGACTCAAGCTGATATTGATCAAGCAGTAGTTAAATTGGAAGTAGCGATGAAACAACTGGTTCTTGTTACTGGAGCAGGTAAAGGCACAATTAATAAGGGGAAAGATTTGCCAAAAGCTGGAGAAATTGCAGCGAACGGTATGCTTCAAGGGTTGATTCTTATTTTGGGTGTTGGTTACTTGTATAGAGAAAAACGTCGACGTGAAGGTGGCTTGTAGTAGTCAGTTTTAGCGTATGACAAAAAAAGAGCTCTTAAAGACTGGATTATCCATTCTTTAAGAGTCTTTTTTATAGATTAATAAACACGAACAACTTCAGAACCAAAAGGCATTAAGGCTAGTTTAGCCATTTTAAATGATTGTAAGCCAAAAGGAATGCCAATAATTGTAAGACACATTAAAAGGCCTGAAACAATTGATACGATCGCCATAGGAATACCAGTTATAATCAACCAAATGATATTTAGGATCAAGGAGCCTGCTCCGCCACCGTAGCGAATTTCTTTTCCGAAGGGGGTAAAAGAAATTGAAGCAAATTTGAAGCATTGTAAGCCAATTGGAATGCCGACAATGGTGATACACCAAATAACACCTGCTAGAAACCAACCTAGACCTTGGACGAGACCGCCAAAAACAAACCATATTAGATTTCCAATAAAATTCATATTATCACCTTTATCCTTTTTATAGTTCTAGTTTAACATAAAAATGTGAGAGAATTATGGGGCCAAAGAAGTATCTTTATGTCAGACAGATTACAGTTATATTGATTTTCTTTATCTTTTTCGTGCATTTTTAATAAAAAAGCGCTTATCAGTTGTGAATGTCAACCATTACACGTATGATAGGTATATAAGTTATTATTAGGAGGTCGCGATACTCATGATACCAAAAGATATTCAAAAATTGAATTCGTTTATAAAGTATTTTTTGACTTACATTAACTATTTGGAAAAAGAAATGGCAGATGATTCATATAATTTCAATGAAATTAGGCTTATTTTCGAACTTCTAGAAAATGGGGAAATGTATGCAAAAGATATTGAGAACGAGTTAGACCTTGATAAAGGGTATACGAGTCGGATTTTAAAGCGCCTACTAGATGAAGGGATGATTGAACGTCAGCAATCCAGTGAGGATAAGCGCTTGTATTACGTTTCTTTTACTAAGGCTGGCAAAAAGCGAGCAAAGGAACTTTATCAAAAGTATGAAGCGATTATTTCGAATGATTATAAACAACTATCCGACGAGGAACGCCAGCCGTTTTTAGACTCGCTGGATTTAATTGAAAGCTTACATAGAAAGAAATTTAACTGGAAAAATAATAAATAGCTAGAATCCTGAAGGGACAGCAAAAGATAGTGTTACACACTAACTTTTAGCTGTCTTTTTGTATAAAGTAGCGCGTGAGGAAACTTTATCGCTTATTGTTGTCACAGAATCCATTGTTGTTTAAAGAATTTGGGGGTACTATTAGAGAGAGGTGATGTTAATGACAACATTTAAAATCGGAGAAGTCATTCAAGAGAAAAGGAAAGAGCGGCAGCTGACTCAAAGCGAACTTGCTTATCAGATGGGGATTTCTAAATCTTCCGTCTCCAAATGGGAAACAGGGCAGACGTACCCTGATATCTATTTATTACCTGAGTTAGCAACATATTTTAGTATTACTGTTGATGAATTATTAGGCTATACACCTCAATTGACAAAAACAGAAATTCGTGAGCATTATGTGAGGCTTTCTAAAGCATTTAGCGAGGAACCTTTTTCAGAAGTTTTAGAGGAGTGCCGGGCGTTAATAAAGAAGTACTATGCGTGTTTGCCATTTTTACTACAAATGTGCGTATTACTTGTGAATCATGCGAATTTGACAAGTGAGGAAGAGCAGAGGGAGATTCTACAGGAAGCGATTGAATTAGTTAAACGAGTAAAAACAGAAACGACAGATTCGCGGATGGTTAATCAAGCCATTTCGTTTGAAGCGAGTTGTCAAATGTTTTTAGGGAAGCCGACAGAGGTTTTAGAGTTACTGGGTGAAGATGTCTCACTCTATTTTGGGAATGAGCTGCTAATGGCTAACGCTTTTAAAATGTTAGGTAAGGCCGACAAAAGTACAGAAATTTTACAAGTTAATTTGTATCAGCAACTTATGGGAGCTTTGTCGACAAGCGGTCAATTATTGCACTCCCAAATTGGTGATGTAGTGAAATTTGATCAAACAATCGCACGGATGAAGGGGTTAGTTGAAACCTTTGGTATAGTGGAACTTCATCCATTTTTATTAGTGACGTCGCTAGTTGAGATTTTTATGTGCTACACTCAACAGACTCGTCTGGATTTAGCAATAGATGCAATGAAAGAGATGTTGAGAGTTCTTGAGACGATTACATTTCCCGCTCATCTTCATGGCGATGATTATTTTGATTCATTGGATAGTTGGATTGATGATCAGCTTGAACTAAGTAGTACAATGCCTAGAAATGAACAAATTGTTAAGGATTCTTTGGGAGCTTTCTTTAAAGAAACGTCGCTACTACAAGAGGTTTATGGTGATCACCAAGAATACCAAGAGTTGTTGAAGCAATTAGAAGTGGTTTTAAGTTAGAAATAGTATGCAAAAGGAGTGCAGTTACATGAATATTGGGATAAATATGCCGTCAATGGCAGAGTTAAGTGCATTATTACCACTTTTAATTCCGTTTATTTTGATTCAGCTCTTTATAGCAGGAGTTGCAGTTAGTAAAATAGTTAGACAAAAACAATTTAAGTATTTAAATAAAGTTAGTTGGCTCATTATAGTGGTTCTTATCCAGTTAATTGGTCCGATTTGTTATTTTATTTTTGGAAAAGGTGATGAATAATGTTAGTTTTAGAAGTAGAGGGGATAAAAAAACAATTTGGGTCACAAGAAGTATTGAAGGGGTTAAATTTTGATTTGCCAGAAAACTCTGTTCTAGGTTTTATTGGTCAAAACGGAGCAGGAAAGACAACCTTGATGAAGTTGATAGTTGGTCTGCTGAAAAGTGATGCTGGACAAATTAGAGTTTGTGGAGAAAAGGTTCAATATGGTAACACCCAAACGAATCGATTGATTGGCTATTTGCCTGACGTCCCTGAGTTCTATGGCTATATGACTGCTTATAATTATTTGCAGCTCTGCGGAGAAGTGACGGGGATGAGCGGGAGTGTTATTAAAGCCAAGGCGATTGAATTGTTGGCCTTAGTTGGATTAGAAAATAGTAAAAAGAAGATTGGCACTTTTTCACGCGGAATGAAGCAACGTTTAGGGATTGCGCAAGCACTTTTAAATGAGCCTAAATTATTGATTTGTGATGAGCCAACTTCCGCACTAGATCCTCTTGGAAGAAAAGAGATTTTAACGATTTTGCATCGTGTTAAAAAGCATACGACAGTTATTTTTTCGACACATATTTTATCGGATGTGGAGAAAATTTGTGATCATATTGTACTCTTACATGAAGGGGAAATAAAGCTATCATTGCCACTTGATGAGTTGAAAGGGCGTTATTCATCAAATAAACTGCTAGTTGAATTTAGTCACGGGTTATCTGCTGAAGCGGAGAACCGTTTATTTAACGGATTAGACGTGGCAGGAGAGTCAGGAATTTATGTGATTAAAAGCGAAACAATAGTAGATACCCAAGCAATGCTGTATGAGCGTTTTGTTCAGACTAGATTCTTCCCACAAAAAATGGAACTGTATCAGCCGAATTTAGAGGATATTTTTACGGAGGTGGTTAAATGAGTGCTTTAATCGCATTTGGTAAGAAGGAATGGCGTGAGTCGTTGGCAACATATCGAGTGTTGATTGTTTTTGGGTTATTTGCCATTTTAGGGCTAATGAATGTTTTTACGGCTAAATTCACACCTCAGTTAATTGCTCATTTTGTTTCGGATGAGCTTGCAAGTACTTTCCCTGAGCCAACTGTTTTAGATGTTTGGTTGCAATTTTTTAAGAATGTTGGCCAGATTGGTCTTGTGGTGGTAGTGATTATTTTCAGTGGGGTATTGACACAAGAATATCATAAAGAAACACTGACGATTTTATTAACAAAAGGATTAAGTAGATGGAAAGTGATTGCAGCTAAACTAATCATGAGCAGTCTTGTTTTCAGTTTAGGCTATTGGTTAAGTGTCGCGGTGACGTATTTATATGCTTGGTTCTACTTTAAAGAGGGGAGTGTGACACATTTATTTAACGCTGTCTTCCTGTTATGGCTATTTGGTTTATTTCTTATCGTCATCAGCCTTCTAGGTGGGGTTATTTTTAACTCAAATTATGGCGTGTTATTATTTACTGGTGGTCTAATAGTAGTTATGTTTATGATTAACTTAGTACCTGCTGTAAAAGAAGTGAGTCCATTGCTACTTGGAATGGGAAATACGGCACTGATAGAAGGAACCAGTAAGTTTTCAGATTATTATCAACCACTCTGGATCACCCTTATTTTAAGTATTTTGATGATTGGAGTATCTATTCCTCTGTTTAATAAAAAATCCTTATAACCGTAACAGCCACTAGACAGTTGTTTTTGTCTAGTGGCTGTTTGTTTAATCTAATTCTAAAGCTCCTGTTGCTAGTTGATAATAAACACCTTTATTAGCAATCAAATCTTCGTGATCGCCACGTTCAATAATTTCTCCTTGATCAAGCACCATGATAGCGTCGGAATTTTGAATGGTTGATAGACGATGAGCAATAACGAAAACGGTACGACCCTTCATTAAGGCATCCATTCCATTTTGAACAATTCGTTCAGTCCGTGTATCAATACTCGAGGTTGCTTCATCAAGTATCATGACTGGTGGATTAGCGATGGCTGCTCTCGCAATAGCTAAAAGCTGACGCTGTCCTTGGGAGAGTCCTTCACCGTCACCAGTAATGATGGTGTCATAGCCATGGGGAAGTCGAGAGATAAAGTAATCAGCATTGGCCAATTTTGCAGCATCTTTCACCTCTTCTTCAGTAGCATCCAGTCGTCCGTAGCGGATGTTGTCGCTAATACTACCAGTAAAAAGGTGAGTATCTTGCAGGACAATTCCAAGTGAGCGACGTAGAGACTCTTTTTTTATTTTTTGAATATTGATGCCATCGTAGCGAATCTTACCATCTGTAATATCATAAAATCGATTAATTAAATTAGTGATGGTTGTTTTTCCTGCACCAGTTGCACCAACAAAGGCTAGCTTTTCTCCTGGCTTAGCAAAAAGTGAAATATCATGTAGGACAATTTTTTCCGAGTTGTAGCCAAAATCAACCTGTTCAAATCTAACATCGCCAGTTAAGGGCGTATAAGAGGTGCTTCCGTCTTCATGAGGGTGTTTCCAAGCCCATTGACCTGTTTTTTCAGGACATTCCACGGGTTGATTATCTTCGTATCGAACGTTAACAAGTGTGACATAACCATCGTCGACTTCAGGTTTTTCATCCATCAAAATAAAGATTCGTTCGGCTCCAGCTAGAGCCATAATAACGAAGTTGATTTGCTGAGATATTTGACTTACTGGCATATTAAGCGAGCGACTTAATTGTAGGAAGGAAGCAATTGCCCCAATACTTAAAACCGCCACACCATTAATACTTAATAAACCACCAACAATCGCAATTAAGACATATTGAATGTTTAGTAGGTTCATCATGACCGGCATTAAAATATTGGCGTATTTATTTGCTTCCGTCGCACTATCTGCAAGTTCTTCATTCAATTGATCGAATCGTTCAATCGTTTCTGTTTCATGATTAAAAATCTTAATAACTTTTTGACCGTGCATCATTTCTTCGATAAAGCCGTTAACTTTCCCTAATGATTTCTGCTGTCTACCGAAGTATTTCCCACTTAAACTACTAATTTTCCGAATAGTTAAGACCATCACGCTGACTGATAAAATAACGAATAGAGTTAGTGGAATACTGACAGAAAACATCGCTACAAAGACACTAACAAAGGTTACAATAGCTTGCAGCAGCTGAGGGGCGCTTTGTGAGAGCATTTGTCTTAAAGTGTCAATATCATTTGTGTAGTGACTCATAATATCTCCGTGAGGATGAGTATCAAAGTAGCCAATAGGGAGGCTTTCCATATGAGTAAATAAATCATCACGAATCGTTTTTTGGACTCCCTGGGAGACATTTACCATCAATTGATTGAATGTGATGGTGGCTAACACACCGATTGCATATATAATTGCCATCGTAATGACCGCTGTCAGTAGCCCAGAGAAATCAGCTTTCCCACTTTTAGCCAATAGCGGTGTTACATAATCATCGATTACAACTTGTAAAAATAGCGACCCTTTAACTGAAGCAAAGGCACTTATAACAATACAAAGGACGACTATTCCAAGTTGAATTGGATAGCCCTTGATTAGATAGTTAAGCAATCGTTTTAGCGTTCTGAGAGGGTGAGCTTGGCGGTCAGTTCCTTTTATTTGTATCTTACTCATTAACTTCACCAAATCCTTTCCCTTGTGATTGTGTGACTTCTTGATAAATTTTATTGGTCGCTAGAAGTTCTTCATGAGTCCCAATTCCGTTGATTTGTCCATTATCCATCACGATAATCTGATCAGCATTTTCAATGGATGATACACGTTGAGCGATGATAAATTTGGTTGTATTAGGAATGGTCTCTAAGAAAGCTTGCTGTATTAGTGCGTCTGTTTTAGTATCTACAGCGCTAGTAGAGTCATCTAAGATCAAAATCTTCGGCTTTTTAAGGATAGTCCTGGCGATTGTTAAACGTTGCTTTTGACCACCAGAGACATTTGTTCCGCCTTGTTCAATATATGTGTCATAGCCATCGGGTAATTTGGTAATAAATTCATCGGCTTGTGCTAAACGACAGGCTTCATATAATTCGCGATCAGTTGCATCGGGATTCCCCCATCGTAGATTCTCTTTAATGGTACCTGAGAAGAGGACATTATTTTGAAGAACCATCGCGACTGAATCACGCAATGAAGCGATATCGTAGTTACGTACATCTAATCCACCAACTTGGACACTACCGCTTGTGACGTCGTAGAGTCGTGGAATGAGCTGAACAAGGGTCGTTTTTCCGCTGCCAGTTCCGCCAATAATTCCGACTGTTTGACCTGATTCAATTTTAAAATTACTTTTTGTTAGAACAAGTTTGTCTTCATTATCAGAATAACTAAAGTCAACATCCTTGAACTCAACTGATCCATCACGAATCTCCATAATTGGTTTACTAGGGTTGGTTAAATCACTTTTTTCATCAATTACGGCTACGATTCTTTCAGCTGATGGACGTGAGATAATCATCATAACAAATACCATAGACATCATGTTTAATGAATTAAGAATTTGCATAACATACATAAACATACTCATTAATTCACCAGTAGTCATCGAGCCACCGACAATTAGTTGAGCGCCAATCCATGAAATTAGCAACATACAAGTATACATGGTAAATTGCATTAGAGGCCCGTTGAAGGCGACGATTTGTTCTGCTTTAGAAAAAGTTTTATAAATTAATTGGGAGACTGATTTAAATTTAGCTACCTCATGATCTTCTCGGACATAAGATTTAACCACACGAATACCTTGTAAATTTTCTTGAACAACTTGATTGAGTCTATCATAAATTTTGAAGACTTTTTCAAATGAAGGATGGGCTATTCTTACGATCAGAGCGAGACCAATTCCTAGAAAAGGAATGGCGTAGAGAAAGATCATTGCTAAATCGCGGTTTAGTTGAAAGGCCATAAACAAGGAAAAAATAAACATTAAAGGACTTCTAACAAGAATCCGAATAATCATTTGAAATGAGTTTTGAACGTTACTAACGTCAGTGGTTAGGCGAGTGACTAAACTTGATGTAGAAAAGCGATCGATGTTTGAGAAAGAAAAGTTTTGGATGTTATCAAACATTTTTTTTCGTAAGTTTTTGGCGAAACCGGCAGACGCAATTGCACCGTAGCGACCGGAAAGCATCCCAAAAATGAGGGCTAAAATAGCACAAACAATCAAGGATGCTCCAATAGTAAGGATACTATTTTGACTCTTGGAGGAGATGCCTTTGTCGATAATCATCGCCATTAGGACAGGGATGATTATATCTAAAATAACTTCGAGAGTCACGAAAAAAGGCGTTAATAATGTATCTCGTTTGTACTCTCCAATATTCTTGGCCAAGGTTTTTATCATGGTACCAACTCCTTTTTTATTTTTTGAATAAAGGGAAATTATTGCTTTTTATTTTCTTCACACTCAATATTGAGGTAAATTTTATTCATCACAGCATAAAATATGTCCAAGTCTGCTTGATTTATACCATTTATCAAATGACTATCAAGGGCATCAAGTCTTTTGCGACGACTGTCAAAAACAGCTTGACCTTCAGTGGTGAGAACAATTTCTTTAAGACGAGCATCCTCAGTGCTTGTTTGACGAGTGATCAAATTATTTTTTTCTAAAACTTGCAAGATCCCCGTAGCAGTGGACCGTCTGATATTAAATTCACTTTCGAGGTCTCGTTGAAAAACTGATGTTGTTTCCGAAAATTGACCAATATAGTTCATAAAGAAAAATTGAATCATTGTATATTGTTCTTCGTTGCTAGCATTAATATTTGTTCTAATATAGCGTGTGATTTCATTGGACAAGGCTTTAATATCTTTACCTATTTTTTTTGTCATCATGCTTAGCCCTCCTTTCATTCGGGAATGTTGTTAGCTCCCTAACAATATCTATTCTCCGTAAATTTCATGAAAATGTCAAGTAATTATATGGGAAATGTTTTATAATGAAAAGAAGATTAAAAAAATCTCATTGAAAGTGAGATGGGAATTGAAAAAAGAAGGGGATTACTATGAAAATTAGAAATGGATTAGTGATAGAAAAAGACCAATTTGAAGGAGTTCTGAAGCAAGCTGCTACACGAATTAAAGCAACAGGTTCTGCTCAATGGGGGCATATTTTAGAGGGGGAAGAAGGCCCAATCGTGGCAGCTCGTCTTAAGCAAGAAGAGGCCTATTTTTATGAAGAAGATGTTTCGGACCAAAAGCAAATCACGGCTGTTTTCTATTTATATGAACGCCCTAATGATTGGGACTACGGGATTTGGCAAGAGGAGGAGCAGGCGGGAATTTATTACTTACATCGGCTGTCATTAGCGGATAACTATACTGGAAAAGGGGTAGCGGAGCAGCTTTTGCATCAGTTGCAATCCGAATTAAAGAAAAAAGGCGCAAAAGCGATCCGTTTGGATTGTATTTCGACACAACCAGTATTGAATAGTTTGTATCAGCGTAGCGGGTTTCAATTAGTGAAAGAGATACCTAACTTGGATGCTGGCCCAATTACTGCTGATTTTAATTTATATGAGTGTCGGCTGTAGTTGTAAAATTAAGTGGAATGAGTGTCTTTTTTAGCCACAAAAGAGTGCTTATATGATAGTATGGAATTAGCGTATAAATGAAAGAGAGATGAGGAGTGCTGATGATTACAATTGAAGAATTTGTTGCAAAGTATGGCGTCGAAAGAGCTCACACTAATTCAGTCAAATGGGATAGTATGACTGAGAATTTTGGTACCAATGACTTGTTGCCAATGTGGGTAGCTGATATGGAATTTAAAGCACCAGAAGAAGTCCAAGAGGCTATGATGGCGCGAGTTAAACATGGTGCTTTTGGGTATTCGATCGTCCCAGATTCTTATTATGAGGCTTACTTTAATTGGCAGGCTGAGCGTTATCAGGTTCGGCTAGAAAAAGAGTGGATTCGTTTTTCTCCAGGTGTTGTTAGCTCATTTTTCTGGATGGTTAATGCCTTTACCGAAGAGCAAGATAGTGTAATTGTTTTGGCGCCTGTTTATTATCCTTTTTATCATTCTATCAATGATACTAATCGTCAGCTTGTTACCTCAGGCTTAATCAATCAAGATGGGCGTTTTGAAATAGATTTTGTCGATTTTGAAGAGAAAATCATTGCTCATAAGGTAAAATTATTCATTCATTGCTCTCCTCATAATCCAGTTGGTCGAGTGTGGACAGCTGCTGAACAGGCGAGATTATATGATATTTGTTTAAAACATGATGTTATTATTGTTTCAGATGAAATTCATCAAGATTTAACTAGAAAAACTAACCCTCATGTAGCTGCATTGGCTTTAGATGATAAGTATCGAAGTCATTTAATTGTCTTAAACGCTCCATCGAAAACCTTTAATTTGGCTAGTTTATTGAATTCACATATTGTAATTGCAGATAAAAATTTACGAGACAAATATGATGCCTATGCGAGCACCACAGTTAAATCGACAACGAGTCTTTTTGGCACAGTGGCAACAGAAGCTGCCTATCGTGAAGGTGGTGAATGGCTAGAAGGATTGAATGAAGTGATTGAATATAATTTTGATTTATTAAAGACCATTTTGGTTAAAAAAGCGCCTAAAAGCATTTTGACTGAAAAAGAAGGAACCTATTTAGCGTGGCTTGATTTGAGAGCTTATTTGAAACCAGATGAGGTCGAGACATTTATGCAAGAGAAATGTGGTATAGCTGTTGATTATGGTGAGTGGTTTGGTGAGGGATATGAAGGTTTTATTCGTATCAACCTAGGGACTTTACCCAAATATGTTGAAGAAACTGCCACTAAGATTGTGGAACAGTTAGTAGAATTATAGGTTTTGCTGAACTTTTTAAGGAAAAGGTTCTATCAATTAAGAAATGAGGCTGCGGTGGATATCGCAGTCTTTTTTGTCTTTACGTATGAAAACTTATTTTTAAGAAAGAGTTAAGGATTTGCTAAGTTGAATTATATAAATCGATGGTAGAGAAGTGGTTTAATGTATCTATTAAAGAAAGCTGTAGAGCATTTTAATTAATAGATAGGAGAGATTACATTGAGACGACGGAAAAAATCACGTGCCCTTAACTTAACAATGATATGTTTTTTACTAGTTGCGATTTTAATGGCGTCTTTATTTTTAAGTAAAGTAGCTACCGTTTTTACTCGTAGTGTCGATAATCAAGGACTGCCTAAAATAATAAGTAAAAACGCGATTTTAATTAATCTAGAGACAAATCAAGTTATTGGTAAAAAGAATGAAACTGATAAAATCTATCCAGCCTCATTAACAAAAATTATGACAGCTTATGTGGTTATTAAGAATCTTGGAGATTTCAACCAGTTGGTAATGATTTCTGATAGTATATTTGATGAATTAGTTGCGGAGGAAGCATCAATGGCTGGATTCACGAGAAATGAAGAGGTTCCTGTCGCTGATTTACTTTATGGGCTACTCCTTTCATCAGGGGCTGAGGCAGCCAAGGCTCTAGCTGTAGCTACAGCAAAAAGCGAAGAAGCGTTTGTTGATTTAATGAATCAAGAAGCAGAAAAGATAGGCATGAGCAATACACACTTTAAAAATGTTACAGGACTTCATCAGACAGGTCATTATTCGACAGTTGCAGATATTGCATTGCTTTGGCAAGTTGCTCTTAAAAACAAACGTTTTAGCGATATAGTGACAACTAAAGAGTATGTTTATCAAAGTTCATTTCGCCCTGAAAACTTGCTTTTAGCAAGTACCTTATTTAGTCACCTGCCGTCAGAAGCACTGACTAACGGTGTGATAGAAGGGGGAAAGACTGGCTATACTAAAGAAGCGGGGCAATGTTTAGCGAGCGTCGCAAAAATAAACGGAGTTCGTTATATTTTAGTGACTGTAGGAGCCAGCGGAACACCGCTAACTGAAAATCATCATATCGAAGATGCGTTGACAGTTTACAACTCATTATAAACTGTCAAGAAGGGCAAGCATTTTTGCATCAGTTAATTATGTTTCAAAGGTATGGGCTAATTGATTGCTGTAAACATCTACTTCTAATTTTTCAACAGTCGCCAAATGTGAATAAAAGTACTGTAAAATGTCTGTTTCTACAATGTTTTTGATAAAGCTGATTGTTAAACGATTGTTGCAAGATATTAAACCACAAGCCATAGGACTTTTTTGAGTGGGGTAAGCAGCGATTTCCATGTGCTTGATAAATTGAAACATCTCAGATGGTAAATCTACACGACCTAAATTTGTTAAGGTAATAGTTTTTTTACTTTCACTTAGATGATCGAAGCCAATTCGAACAAAATAATTTTTCACAAAAAGTGGCACAAATTTTGATGCTACATTCCTCTCAAAGTTAACATTATTGTTAATGGATGATTGAAGATAGGTTTTATTCGTTTTTTGAATTAGCATTTCTTGAATTAAAGGAACTAATTTTTCAAGTGTCATATCCTCATTCATATAGGCGCCAACATTAACGACATTGAAAAAGTTTCGTAATGTTTTTGATGGAAATGAGGCGCGTAAATTGACGGGGACGGCTATAACAATTGGTTTAGTCGCATCACGCTGATGGCTACGTGTTTGGTAAATCGAATAAATTAATAAAGAAGCCAGATAAGACGTGATTGAGCCTCCGTATTTTTTAGCAATTTGATTAAGGGCTTGACTATCTACTACACCATGAACGAGACTATTATCACCATCGCCATATGACACACCGCGGATATGAAAGGAGCGCGGATTGCGTGTGCTTTCAGAATAGATTGGTGTATAGTGTTTGCTAAAACTGTCTTCGACCTCTTCTTGAGGAGAAGGTTCTTCTCCTAATTTTACTTTGCCTTCATGAGGAAAATCATGACCTAGACATTTAAAATAGTAATATAAAAGACTCTTAAAAAATTCAATTGCGCCACTACCATCTGTCAGTGCATGAAACATTTCGATAGATAGACGGTGTCCACTATAAAGAACACGTAACATGTAGCCACCATCTCTTGCAGAATCAATTTGAACACAAGGTGGATTTTGTTCTTTTTGGATGAGTAAGCCATGTTTGTTAGCATCTAAATAATTCCAAAAAATGCCTTTCCTTAAACGAACAGAAAACATAGGGAAACGAGGCATAACAATGTCGACTGCTTTTTGCAAGGCGACTGGATCGACTTCATCATAAAGAATAGCGGCGAATCGAAAGACGGATGAATTTTTATTACCTGTAACTGAAGGGAAGACTTTTGCTGCATTATCTAAACGATACCATTTATACATGGAAACCTCCTAAGTAATCAGTGAAACGTGTATTTGATCTAAGAATCCGATTAAAAGTGAAATCTTTTTTGTAGTTCATATAAAAGTCGTTTACCTGAGAAGATAAATAGACCTAAAATGGTGATTCCTCCATATATTAAAGAAATAATACTTGGCCATAATACATTGCCACCCTTAGCAAAAAATAGTAATAGGGGAATGATATTAATGCTAACAATTAGCAGGATATAACCGATGTCATCACGCCACATTGATTTATTACGGACGGACCAGATTGTCATGATTAAGCCAGTTGCTATACCTAAAAAAGGGATGGCATAATTGAGCGACCAGCGACCAAAGTCGGTTGACAGGTCAATGATAATAAAGACAAGTGAGAGGAAGAAGTAGTTTTTCCAAAGAGTTTTCCCAATCAAGTTAATGTTGAATTTTTGATATAAATCTTTGCCGACGAACCAAATATAAAAGCTAGCGATAGAGACAATGGGTGCCCATGTTAGAGATAGATACTCCCAGGTAAGGACATTTAAGACAAAAGAAAGAGTAATGATAATAATCGTTATAAATAACCAAATTTTAACTTTGAGTTTTTTATTGTTTTTTGTTTCAGGGTAAACTGGATAGGTGGTCAAAGTAGGCTGAGTAGAGTCGCTTATAACAGCATGACAAAGTGGGCACTGACTATGATCTGGGCTAACGTTGACTTGACATCTTAAACAAGTAGGCATTCTTGTCCCAACTTTCAATTTTTTATTATTGGTTTAAATGTGTTCTATTGTCATTTTAGCATATTTTCTAGTGAATAGTTCAAAATTATTAGTTAGTAGTTTGCTATTAAAATTAATTCGGGTAAGATATAGGAAAATAGGTAATTAATTAGAATTATGAGAAGTAGTCATTCATATAAAAGGAGACAGGGATGAAAAAAATACTGATTGTAGATGATGAAGAGGCTATTGCAGATTTAGTTGAGTTGTATTTGAAAAATGAAGGTTATCAGGTAATTAAGTTCTATACAGGTCAGGAAACCTTAACGTATTTGACCCATCATTCAGTTGACCTTGCTATTTTAGATATTATGTTACCAGATATTGACGGCTTTGAAATCAGTCAAAAAATTCGTGAGAGTCGCCATTTTCCTATTATTATGCTGACTGCTAAAGATCAAGAATTAGATAAGATTACAGGATTAACTTTAGGAGCAGATGATTACGTAACAAAACCGTTTCAACCTTTAGAACTTGTAGCTCGTGTAAAAGCTCAAATCAGACGATATACGATGTATAACGATGATCGGGGGAAACTATTTGATCAAGCAGCTGAACAGGTTATCTATTATAAAAATTTAGTGGTTAATAAAACGACCTATGATGTGACGATTAATAAAAGTAAGGTGGAACTAACACCCACAGAATTTAGAATTTTATGGGTGTTGTTGGAACGTGTGGGGAAGGTGGTTAGATCTGAAGAGTTGTTTCAACTTGTTTGGGGTGAAAAGTATTTTGAGAGTTCAAACAATACCGTAATGGTTCATATTCGTCATTTACGATCAAAGTTAGCGGGGCCAAATGGTCAGCAATCCTATATTAAAACAATTTGGGGAGTGGGATATAAAATTGAAATCTAAAAAGAATGATTATAGTTTATTTAAACGAAAATTATTGACACGAATTTTCTTGATTATCATTGGAGCGGGTGTCGCTCTCTTTATTTTACAATCATTTGCTCGTGGACTAGTAGGAGACTGGGTAGTCAATTTGTTAATCACTCAGTTTCATTTCAATGAAGAGACGGCCTTTTCTATTCATCAGAATTTAATACGCAGTAATCTTATGGTTATTATAGGAGTAGTAGGGACTGGGAGTCTTTTCCTTATTTTCCGAGTTTACACGAATTATATCACTTCTTATTTTGATGAAATTGCTGTCGGAATGGATCAATTAATCAGCGAAAGTGAAAAACCTATTGAACTTTCGTTAGAAATGAAGAGCATTGAATCTAAGATGAATCAAATCGATCAAATCATAAAAAAAAGGGCTCGAGATGCAAAAGAAGCGGAGCAACGAAAAAATGATTTAGTTGTATATCTGGCTCATGATATTAGAACACCGCTAACGTCAATTGTAGGGTATTTGAATTTGTTACAGGAAACAGAAGGAAGTTTACCACAAGAGCAGCAAGCGAATTATATCGACCTAACATTAAAAAAAGCGTATCGGTTAGAAAATTTAATTAATGAGTTTTTTGATATTACACGGTTTAATCTGCAGGAGATTATCTTAAGTAAACAACCTATCGATTTACGGTTATTAGCTGAACAGGCGGCAGATGAATTTTTCCACCGAGCAGAAGAGCGTGGTCAGTTAATAGTGATTCAGGGGGAAGAGAGTCTCGTAGTTTCTGCGGATCCTGATAAATTGGGACGAGTTTTTACTAACGTGCTAAAAAATGCGCTAAGTTACAGTTTTGAAAACACACCCATTGAGTTTGAATTGAAGTCAAATGATTTGGCAGCTATCATTAGAGTTGCTAATCAAGGGTCCGATATTCCAGAAGAGAAACAACGAACTGTATTTGATAAATTTTACCGGATGGATAATGCTCGTTCTAGCCAGACTGGTGGCTCAGGCTTAGGATTAGCAATTTCTAAAGAAATAATTTTAGCACATGATGGAGAGATAACCTTGACAAGTCAAGCAAATAAAACGATTCTTGAGATCGTTTTACCCTTAACCCCGTTATTAAAAGCAGAGGGAGATTCCTTCGTAATTTAGTTGAATTAGTTTATAATAAGATAACAGACGAAGGAGGTGCTGATAAATGACACTCATAAAAAATGTACACTATAGCTTTAAACGGTTGTTAGAAAACTGGCCTGATTATTTTAGAAGTATGTTGATTTTACAAGTTATACGTATAGTCATCATTCTGCCTCTTCTTTCATATCTGTTTTATAAAATGCTCAGTAAAGCTAAAATAGCAGGTGTAACTAATGAAAATTTCTCAGCCATTTTTCGTCATCCAATGGCGTTGTTAATTGGTCTAGGCCTATTGTTATTATTTATTTTTTTTATATTTTATGAGTTGGGTTTTTATTTTTTATTGGCTCATAATCAAGCAACAGGTCAGTCTGTAGCCTTTTTGGAGATTGTAAAGAAATTGAATCGAAAAGTGCGATTCTTTCTTAGTCTAAACTCCCTTTTTTTAGTGGGGTATTTTATTTTAGTGTTACCCATTGTATCTCTGGGTCTCAACCCAGAATTAACCTCGATGATTAAGATACCAGATTTTATTGTGGATGAATTATCTATGACACCGATGGGGGTAGCGTTGTACATGGGGGTGGTTTTGATCCTTTCATATATTGCACTACGCTTGCTTTACTTAGTTTATTTTTTTGTAATAGATCCGACGACCTCAATTTGGCAGGCCATTAAATCTAGTTGGCAATTTTCAAAGGGACGTTCAATTAGCAATCTAATTACTTTAGGATTGCTGGTAGGCGGCTACGGAGTAGTATTTGGTGCCTGTTTAGCTATCTTGTTTACCCCATTAGCATTAGTCGATAGCTTCTTCCCATTAATCGCTCCTATCATAGCTGGATTAACAGTTACGATTGTTGAAATAGTTGTTTTCCTATTTGGTGGTTTGATTCAACCATTAGTTGCGAATGGGATTGTTGGAACAACCAGAGAAGGGAAACCTTTCTTAATTAAAGAAAAGAAGTATACATTCGAGCCTAAGCTTTGGGCTAAAACCTATCCCAAGTGGCGTAACTTGATAATTATTTTCGGTATCGGTTTTGTTAGCTTTAATATCTGGTCAACAGTAACTGTTGTTTATGCGCCGCAAACAGAAATAGTTGCTCATCGAGGGTTTACTGAAAAAGGGGTAGAAAATACAATTGGTTCTTTGGAAGCGGCAGCGAAAGCTCATGCTAACGTAGTTGAGATGGATATTCAAGAAACGAGAGATGGTCAATTTGTTGTAATGCATGACTATAATTTAAAACGACTAGCTGGTGTTAATGAAGAGGTGCGTCACTTAAATTTGGCTGAATTAGAGCAGCTGACGGTAAAACAAAATGGATTTAAAGATAAGATTCCTAGCTTGAGTGATTACATTGATGTAGCAAAAAAGCAACACATTAAATTATTGATAGAAGTTAAACCCCATGGGGATGAATCTAAAGGGATGGCCCAAAATTTAGTTGATTTGTTACAAGAGAAGCAGGTAATCACTGATTACTATGTTCAATCTTTGGACTTAGGAATATTGAATGAGATTAAGAGAATTTCGCCAAAAATTCAAACGGCTTACGTAATTCCTTTGAACTTAGGAAGTTTACCAAAAACTAAACATAATTTTTATGTGTTAGAAGAGTTCTCAGTGAGTCAGAGTGTGCTAGATGAAGCAGCTGAAATGAATAAACAGGTGTTTGTTTGGACGGTTAATAAGGAAGAGCTACTAAAAAAATATTTACGTTTAGATGTGGATGGTATTATTACGAACCATCCCGACTTGGCCATTAAATTACGTGACAGCCAGGAAGAAACACGAACTTTTTTAAATAGGGTTCACTATTTGTTAGATGATTAAAAAGCACATGCGCTCAACTGTAATAGACAGTGTGAGATGCATGTGCTTTTTTATAAGCTAATTAGAACGATTAGCGTATGTTTGCCAGTCAAGTTGACGGGCTTGACACCATGTTTTAATAGGATCTCTTAAAATGAGATCTGTTTTCTGCAAGTCAGTAATGGTTTTAGCACCTAAAAGAGTCATAAGAGTAGTTAGGGTGCGACGCCATTCGAAAACTTCATTAATAGTTTTTTCGACACCATCTTGTTGAACTAAATGCAAGAAGTGACCCGAAAGACCGCATGCTCTAGCTCCTAAGGATAAAGCTTTGATCATGTCAATTGGTGTTTTAATGCCACCAGAGGCCAGAATTTGCACCTCTTTTTGGTAGCGAACTGATTCGATGAGAGAAATTGCTGTTGATTGCCCCCAATTTTCCGCAAAAGAAAACTCTTGCTTATCACGACGAGAATTTTCAATGGCGACAAAATTTGTTCCGCCGCGTCCACTTACATCAATCGTTTTAACCCCAATTGTAATTAGTTGTTGAATGGTCTCACGACTCATACCAAAGCCAACTTCTTTGACAATTACTGGTACCCCAACTTGTTCAACCATGTGTTGAATTTGGGTTAGCCAGTTATCAAATGAACGCTCACCTTCACCATCAGGCATTACTAATTCTTGGGGAGCATTGATGTGAATCTGTAAAGCATCTGCTTGAAGAAGCTCAACAGCGCGCTTGCCATTTTCCACTGAATGTTCAGCCCCGAGATTAGCAAAAATGAGGCCTTTAGGATTTATTCGACGAATGACAGCAAAACTTTCAGCTACCTCTGGATGCTTGATGGCAGCACTGACAGAGCCGGAAGCCATTGCTAATCCTGTTTCACGAGCCACTAGAGCCAAGTCATGGTTAATAGTGGCAGTTTTATCACTACCGCCAGTCATACCATTAATGTAAAAAGGGAGACTTAAATCAAATCCTGCAAAAGCAGTATGTAAATTAACATCAGCTACATTCATGTTAGGAAACGAGTGATGGACAAAGGTCATCGCCTCAAAGTCTGTTAGAGGATGACTTCCGTATAGTTTTTCAGCTAATTCGACATGTTCGTCTTTACGATTTTGATGAATTGACATCGAGAACCCTCCAAATATTATGCCAGTAGATAGGCTTCTTCGTAGTGGACACTTACAGATAATTGACAAATATCAGCTTTGTCCCATTCAGCAATTAAAGGCTGCGGATTGATACTGTTATCAATTAAAACAATGCCACAATCGCCGCCGCCAGCACCAGATGACTTAGCAGCACCTCCAAAATCTTCGGCTATTTCACATAAATCGAAGAGTGTTGCCGTTTCAATGTGAACGCCACTGTTTGAACCTAAGTGTTGCAATAGTTGCCGATTTTGGCGAATACCAGTTTGAATCGTTGCAAAATCATTGTCTTTAAAGGCTTTAATAATCGCTGAAACGCAGGCTAAACTATTTTTTAGAAAAATAGAATAATAATGATCAATTTCACTGATTTCTTCATTTAGTAAATCTACTAAATGCGTAGTTGAGGCAGGGTTTCCTGTCCAACCAATTAATAAATTAAGATTTTCAGGTGGTGTCAAAGAATCGATCATTAATTTGGGCCAGTTCATATTAAGTAAAGCTAATAAAGAATGTTCTTTTTGTCGTTCTTGAACCCATTCACGGTCGAAGCATGAGTAAGCAATCCAGCCCCCGAAAGAACTAGCTGCCAAATCACCAAATGATCCGTTGCTTTTAATTGAAAGGTGAGTAAGAGCTGCCAGTTTATAAACGAGCATGGCATCAAATTCAACTTTATGAAAAGTAAGTAAGGCTTTGATGGTTGCCACTGTTACAGCGCCACTTGAGCCTAGTCCATATTTACGACCATCTTTATTATCTAAGTCACTTTCAATTTCTAAATCAAAGAAAGTTAATTTTTTACCAATTTCTTCTAAGTATTTCTCTGTCATAGTCACGGCTTGAACGACATAGGTAAAAGGGTTTTCCCGTTCGTCAATGAATAACTGACCGTTCTTACGAGTCCAAGGAATCATGAATCCGTTGGAATAGCTAGAACGGATACTCCCTTGAAATTTTGCCTCACGCAGTCTCACAGTTATATATTGATCTAAGGCGACTAAAATCGCAGGATGACCTGGTTCTAGTACAGCATATTCACCTGCTATATAGAGTTTTCCAGGTGCACTAGCTTCTATCATGTATCTCGTCCTTTCTTAATGTTAAACTGCTTAGAGCAATTTAACACCGCTTCCGACCTTTGAAATAATAACCGGATTGTCTGGAAAAGCGGTAGTTAACAATTTTTGAATGGCCTCTGCTTCAGAATAACGACAGAGGATCTTAACATTAGGTCCAGCATCCATTGTAAAGTAACACTGCCACCCTTGTCTACGTATTTCACGAATTTTAGTCAAAACTTCAACAGTTCTGGCTTCCCAATATGAGAAAGGGGGAAGCGCTCCAAGCATGGTACCATGCATTTTCATCCCATTTGACTCAGTGATTTCACCCAGTTGTTGAAAGTCTCGTTTATTTATGGCTTCTTTAATATTTCTTAAATCTTTTGTTGCACTTTCGAGCCATGCTGGATAGAATGCGGAGGTTTCTACGGTCAATTTCATTCCTTCGCGACTAGAAATTGATTTTTTATTGGTGTTGACAGCGACAGTAATCATCCCAATATCCCAACTAGCATCATCAATTTCAATCGCTAAGCTGTCTTCAGAATTTGATCCCATCTGCCATTCAACAAAGCCACCGTAAACGCTGCGAGTTGCACTACCACTCCCTCGGCGAACATAGGTTGAAAGAGTAGGGAGATCTAATTTCAACCCACTCGCATCATTTATTGCCGCACCAAGGGCAGCAAAAGCAGAAGCAGAAGAAGCCAGACCAGCAGCTGTTGGAACAAAATTTTGACTGGTAATTTTAGCAGCAGAAGTGATTCCAGCTTCTTGTCTAAATAAATCTAGAAACTGACTTATTTTAGAAGTTTCTTTTTCATTTTGAGGTTCATTATTTAAAATAAAGCTATCTTGTTCAAACGTATCTGATAGTTCAACGGTGGTTTCAGTATAAAATTTATCTAAGGTCAGCGAGAGACTGCTATTCATTGGTAAGAATAACTTTTCATCTCGTTTGCCCCAATATTTAATTAAGGCAATATTAGTATGTGCACGTGCTTTACTTTTTCGTTCCATTTAATTTCCACTCATTTCATATAACCATGTTGCTTTTGCTCCAGCATTTTCGAGTGCTGCTGCAATAACTCGGGCTTCTTTTATATCTCTTGCTAATGCTATCATACATCCGCCACGTCCGCCACCTGTTAATTTTGCTCCTAAGGCGTTGTGTTTAAGGGCGGAATTAACTAACGTATCAAGCTCTAAACTGGAAACACCAAGTGCAGATAGTAGGGTATGAGCTTGGTTCATTGCTTGACCTAATTTTTCAGGCTGATTTAGACTCAAATAATCTTTACTAGCACGGGCTAAGCTACCTAATTCAGTGATTTTTGCTTGGTAGCTAGCTGCGTGGTGATTCCGAATTTTTTCACCAACACTGGCTACAGCTTCTTTTGTTTGGCCAGTTTTCCCTGTATCAGCCACAACTAACACAGCATTTAGATTTAACGTTATAGGTACAAATGGCTGTCCTTTAATATAATAGTAAGGATTAGAGCTACTCGTCATTAAGGCATCCAAGCCGCTTGGATTTCCATGAGCAATCTTTTCAGAAATTTCCACAAGTTCTAAAAGCTGTTCGTGAGAAAGAGGGGATTCATAAAAATCAAAAATTGCTCTTATTGTTGCAACGGCAACGGCAGCACTTGAGCCCATTCCTCTTTCAGCTGGAATGGTGCTGTCGATCGTTAAAGCTAGATGGTCTTTTCCGTGTCCTACCTGTTCAAGCGAGACTTGTATGACTGTTTTTAGACTTTCTAATAATTCAGGCATGTCTGCTAATAGACCTTTGTAAAAAAAACAATCAATTAGTGTTTCATTTTCAGCTGCTTGAACAGTTGTTTTTATTTGTGTTGCTGGAAAAGGGATGGCAATAGACGGTTCGCCGTAAACAACAGAGTGCTCTCCCATTAAAATGATCTTTCCATTAGCGTATCCTATTCCTTGTGTTGACATCACTTACTCAACCTTTCTTCATTTTAGCTATTATTAAAGATTTAGTTGTCACTCGAGAGGGGATGGTAGTTATTTATGTAGTTTAGTAGACTAATTTGATTGTTTAGTAAAAAAACCAGACTTTGTTAGTTTATACTAAGTTACTAAATAATTCAATAATGGCTGGGGCAGCGTAAAGTGTCATAAATTGAATCCCATAATTGACGCCTAAACGATTCAGAGTACCACAGGCAAAACCGATAAGTAAAATACCGAAGATATTAATCAATCCTGCATCAAGATAGCCCAGAAGAACAACTAACCCAATAAAAAGACCTAGAATAGCTTCATGAGGAATTTTACGTAAGACAAAAGATGTAATTCTTGAGGCGAAGCGCATTGCGACATAATAGACAATCGTAATAGCTAAAATTGACCCAATAATAAAAGCAATTATTAACTGATTTTTTGGAAATTGTGTGGTTATATTGTCGCCAATTTTGAAAATAGGAGGAGCTTCAAAAAAAGCAGCACCAGGTCCAATCGCAGATGGGGCCAATGGGATTCCTAAAGCAATTAGACTAATTACTAAACCGGACATATAAGTAGCTTGAATGAGTGCGCTCATTGTAACAATTGCTGCCTCAGCCTTTTTGATTATTGCTGTTTCGCGTTTAGCAACCATTTCGCCAAATAATATGGTAAGCCCAACAGGACTAAGCACGAATAGAAAACATGCGATTAGAGTGGAAGCTAGACTGCCAATTGCTTCATTTTTCGATAATACATTGAAAGGACTTAGGCCTTCTTTTTTTATCACAGGAAGGAGGGTGATTTTCTCTTTAGTTTGTCTTAGTTTTTCACGTTCATTTGTATTGAAAAGTGAAATCAGAGATAATAGCAGAGGGGCAATTGTTATTCCTAAAAAGAATGAAGTCGTGATATTTTGTGTTTCAGGCACGACGCCCATTTGCCAGTAAAGTGTTCGTAATCCTTGAAAAAGCAGTGACATTGGAATAATACTGATTAATGAGATGATTTTAGCTTTTCCAATTAATGAAAGAAAAATTGCACCTCCAATAAATAACCAAGCGGAGTATTGTTTTAGGTTATCGGCATAAGGTGCGATCGCATTTGCAATAAGTAAACTGATAGGTAACGCAACCAGTACACCAATTAAGCTACCGACTGCCGCTTTTTTGACTGCGGAAGCAGTTTTTCCATGCTCTTTTAGAACAAGTGCGTGCTCGACTATTGGGGTTGACATAACGCCGCCAGGTAAACCAACAATTAGTGCAGGCATCAAATTCATTAATCCTAAAGTAACAAATGATGCAACAAAAAATGTTAGAGCGACAATTGGATGAATGCCTCCTAAAATTAAGGCTAACGATACTGGCATTAAAACAGAAGTTTCATCAGTACCAGGAATAAATCCAATAAAAACGTAAAGAATGATTGCCCCTAAAGCAGCTACAATCATTTGTATTAATAATGATAGATCCATACAAACAAGCTCCTTTATGTGTTATGGTTTAGCTGACTCAGCTTAAGAGTTGATTTTACGTTTTGGTTTAATTAGCCAGGTATTGATAATAAAGCCACCAATTGCTCCAACTAAGCCAAAAAACAACTGATGGGTAGGTTGGGTGTTAGGGGCAAGAAAAAAGCCAACCATTGTTCCAATGACGGAGATAGAGATGGCGATTGTTAAGTCTTTAATTCCAACTAGATCATTCCAGACATTAATGAGTTCTTGCTCCTTTTTCATAAACTTCCTCCTATTGTTGTTTATAAACATTTCTTTTTTTATCTTAATTAGACAATTTGCTTTTTGAAAGTTCGTTATATCTACATTTTACATTCTAAGTGTAACGTAATTGACAAATAATGGAATAAAGAGTGAAACTATTTAACAAATTCTTATGACTTAAGTGTGACTTTTAGTTAATTATTTTGTGATTTTAATTTTTAAAGTGAAAAAGATTAAAAAATGATTAAATTCATGTTGAAAATGTGATAAACTAGATTGAAATATGTGAAGGAGTTGTTTAAATGGAGAGTATTGATTGGAAGAATTTGGGTTTTAATTATATTAAAACACCTTATCGATTTTTAGTTGAGTACAAAAACGGCGAATGGGGAACTGGTGCGCTAACGGAAGACAATTTCTTACACATTCATGAAGGCTCGACGGCTTTACATTATGGGCAACAATGCTTTGAAGGTTTGAAAGCTTATAGATGTAAAGATGATAGTATCAATCTTTTTAGACCATATGAGAACGCCAACCGCTTGAATCGAAGTGCGCAGCGTTTGCGCATGCCGTTAGTGCCAGAAGAATTATTTGTTTCAGCTGTTAAAGAGGTTGTCAAGGCTAATGAAGAATTTGTGCCACCGTATGAGTCCGGAGCATCTTTATATATTCGTCCGTTGTTAATTGGTGTTGGGCCCAATATTGGTGTATCTCCAGCACCAGAATACATTTTCACTGTATTTTGTATGCCAGTTGGCCCTTATTTTAAAGGAGGTTTATCTGCTACGAATTTTATCGTCTCAGATTATGATAGAGCCGCACCAATGGGTACAGGAGCTGTTAAGGTTGGGGGGAATTATGCTGCAAGCTTGCAACCAGGTAAAGAAGCGCAAGAGCGAAATTATTCTGACTGTGTCTACCTTGATCCAGCAACTCATACAAAAATTGAAGAGGTTGGTTCAGCTAACTTTTTTGGCATTACAGCAGACAATAAGTTTATTACACCTGCGTCTCCTTCTATTTTACCAAGTATTACGAAGTATTCGTTGCTTCATTTAGCTGAAACTCGTTTAGGGATGGAGGCAATTGAAGGTGATGTTTATTTAGATCAATTGGATCAATTTATAGAAGCTGGGGCTTGTGGTACGGCTGCGGTAATTTCACCAATTGGTGGATTAGAGACGGGTAAAGGCTTTCATGTTTTTTATAGTGAGACGGAAGTGGGGCCAGTGACAACAAAATTGTACGATGAGTTAGTTGGAATACAGTACGGTGATGTGAAAGCACCAGTGGGCTGGATAGAAAAAGTATAAAAAAGTGATTACAACCAACGGTTGTAATCACTTTTTAGCTTTACTTAGCTTCTTTTAAAACATTAACTTCCTTGATTAGAATATCTTTAGTTGGTGTAGATTTTTCACCAGAATCGCCAACTTTGACTTCTGTAGCCGCGATTTTATCAACTACATCAAGGCCTTCAATTACTTGGCCAAAGACCGAATAGCTGAAGTCTAACATAGGAGCTCCACCATTTTTGTACGCCTCAATAATTTTTTCAGGGTATTCACTTTTCAATAGACCATCTGATAAGTTTTCATGATTTTGAACAATGTAGAATTGACTTCCTTGTGTTTTTTCAGAAACATCTCCGCCCGTTCTAGCCATAGCTAGCGCACCATTGATATGGTAAAGTTGGTCAGAAATCTCTGGAGCAAATTCTTCATCCCAAATACTTGCACCGCCACTACCAGTTCCTTCTGGATCGCCACTTTGAATCATGAAACCTTCAATAATGCGGTGAAATTTGACATCTTTGTAGTAACCATCTTTGGCATGAGTGATAAAGTTCTCAACCGCTTTTGGTGCTTGTTCTGGGAATAATTTTATTTTAATATTACCTTCCGATGTGACAAGTTCTACTAAAGATTCATTGTCAGCCACTTCTTTGCTAAGTTGCGGTAATTCCAAGCTGTTTAAGTCCACTTTTTCTTTTACTTCTGATGATGTTTCAGTTGTTTTACTTTCACTAGAGCTTGATCCAGTTGCTTTTTTTTCATTTCCACAGCCAGCGATCATTAATAGAGTTAACGCTAACGCACTCAAGCTAATAAGTAATTTTTTTGTTTTCATTTGAATACCTCGTTCTTATTTTTTGTTCACCATTAATAATAACAAATTTTTTGTGATTAACCTAGTGAAATCTAAAAATAGCTGATTATTCATTTAATTATTGAAATGGTCTAGACTATTATTTTTTTAATTGTTATAATATTTTAAGAACGATAAACTATTTAATAGGGGGCATCACAATGGGAAAATTAGGTATTTCTATTTATCCTGAGCGATCAACTTTTGAGAAAGATAAGGCGTATTTGGATTTAGCTCATCAATATGGATTTAAACGAGTCTTTACAAGTCTACTACAAATTACAGAAGATAAAGAAAAAGTTTTAGCCGATTTTAAACAAGTCGTCGATTATGCAAATAGTTTAGAGATGGAAGTTATGGTGGATATAAATCCAGCTTTATTTGAGCAATTGGAAATTTCATATGATGATTTAACTTTCTTTAATGAGATGGGCGCTTATGGTGTTCGTCTGGATATTGGGTTTACTGGGCAGGAAGAGGCTCGAATGACACGTAATCCATTTGGGATTAAAATAGAAATTAATATGAGTACAGGGACTAGTTATGTGGATAATATTATGAGTTATTCGCCGAATGTGAATAATCTACTAGGATCTCATAACTTTTACCCTCATCGGTACTCTGGTTTAGGCTATAATCATTTTGTAAAATGTACTGAGCAATTTACAAAATATGGAATCAATACAATGGCTTTTGTTAATTCCCATGCTGCAGACTTTGGACCTTGGCCAACACAAGATGGATTGTGCTCTTTAGAGGATCATCGAGATTTGGAAATTGCGACACAGGTTAAACATTTAGTTTTAATGGGAACAATAGATGATATTCTAATTGGCAATGCCTACGCTTCAGAAGAAGAGTTAAAAGCGATGTCGGAAGCTTTCTTTGCAGAATATCCAGTGATTAAAGTAGACGTTGCGGCTGATATTACAGCAGATGAAAAAGAAGTGCTTTTTAACAATTTACATAGTTACCGTGGGGATCGTTCTGAGTATATTTTACGCTCAACTATGACCCGAATTAAATATAAAGATTTACCTTTTGTAGCTCATAATACGGTAGATATGGTCAAAGGTGATGTGTTGATAGACAATGTTGGTTATGGGCAGTATAAAGGGGAGACTCAGATTGCCTTGAAATCAATGAAGAATGATGGACGTGTCAATGTTGTGGGGAAAATATCTACAGATGAATTGTTTTTACTTGATTTCTTACGACCTTGGTCAAGTTTCAAATTGATTGAGAATAAGTAAACTCAGAAAAATTTTATATGACTTCATAATCGAACAGCGAAGCAGGGACTTATGTCGGTGCCTCGTTGTTTTTTGTGGTGGTTAAAATTATTACTTTATTGTTTTTCGGTAAATCACGCTTATTTTGAAGCAAGTGGGCATTGGTCTATTTTTTATGCTAAAATTAAGAGACTAATAATAGAAGAGGTAGGTGTTTTATATGGAAGCCAGAACTATGATGAGATCACTAACTGCAAACTATAATACGTTAAAATCAACAATGAAGTGGACTGACAGACGTATCTTGTATTTAATGGCAAAGGCATTTATTGGTAAAGAGGAATTGCTGGATACGGTAGAAATTGAGCACGTTCGCAAACGATTAAAAGCCGAGACAGGTTTTTTTACTAACCTTAATTCAATAGTACGAGACATGATTGTTGCGTTAATGGTTGCGAATGATAAGAGTACTGACAAAGATGTCGTATTATTGATGGATAGCTACAATGAAATGAAGGAAATCGGTTTTAAGGGATCTTCTTATACTTACTTTGGGGCTTACTTGCTTCAATTTTCTAAACAAAGTGATAAGTTTGAAGAGATGAGAAAGGCTTTAGAAATCTACGAAGCGATTAGAGAAATTCATCCATTCATTACGGGAAAAGAAGACTATTCTATCGCTGTATCTTTGGCTCAAAATGAAGGGTTAGCTGGTCTTAGAGCTCAAGAGATAGCTGAAATGGTCGAATTTTACTATGAAGGCTTGCGAAAAGCCGGATTAAAGAGTCGCGACAATGCACAGTCGGCTGCTGCGACCTGCGTTTTGTTATTAGGTGAACAAAGTAGTAACTTTGTTTTAGAGATGGAGCAAACTGTTGCTCTGCTAGCAGATTTTGATATTAAACCAAAACCATTATTATATACATCTATTGTTATCTTGACTTATTTAAAACAGGAAGTTGGAACACTTGATTTTTCTTTACTTGAAGACTATTTGGAAGAAGCTAAGGAACATGTTAAGGTTTTTTTAGATAAAAATTATCAACGGACAATTGCTCTCGGCTTATTTATTGAAAGTCAATCCAAAGAGTTAAGTGATGAACTGACAAATACAGTTGCAGTCACACTTAATCAGATTATTATTCAGGAGCAAGTGATGGCTGCAGCGGCGGCGTCAAGTGCAGCAACGACCGCTGCAAGTAGTAGTAGCGCTTCTTAAATTTTGTAAGTAGTGCTAATGTATTCCCTAGGAGGGAGAAAATGTTTACATACGAACAAATCCAACGGTTAAATGATTTGGAACTAGGTGTTTACAATTACGTAATTCAACATATTGAAAATGTACGTACAATGAAAATACGTGAGTTAGCAGATAATGCACATGTTTCGACGACAACTGTTCTTAATTTTTGCAATAAAATGGATTGCAAAGGTTATTCAGAATTTAAAATTAAACTTCAATTATTACATGAAAAAGAAAATCTAGCGGAATTAACCGATGATACAGTAGCTATGATGGATTTCTTTAAAAAAATCAATACTGATGATTTTAAAGATCAAATTAACCATAGTGCTAAAATAATTGCGAATGCATCAAGTGTTTTCTTTTATGGGATTGGAAGCAGCGGTATACTAGGTCAATATGGAGCGCGTTATTTATCTAATATGGGGATTTATGCGACTCATATTAATGATCCTTTTTATCCGATTCCACAAGAAGTTAAGGAAAATACGATTTTAATTGTTTTGTCGGTTTCTGGAGAAACCTCCATGGTTTTACATCGTGTTAGTGAATATAAGCAAAATAATTTTAAGATTATTAGTATAACAAACAGTGATTCTTCAACGCTTTCAAAAATTTCTGATGGAGCAGTTGGGTATTATATGCCGATTGAAAAGAAAGGGCCAATTCATAATATTACGACTCAAGTACCAGTTGTTCATATTATTGAAACTCTAGCGCGAAAAGCTTTTGAAATTCGTGAAAAGCAAGATTAATTTGATAGATAGTAGATTTTTAACTCTCTAATTTTATTGTATGAGAAAGGAGGAGCAAGATGGGATTAGTGATAATAATTGGACCACAAGCTGTTGGGAAAATGACAGTTGGTCAAGAATTGGAAAAGTTGATTCCATACAAATTATTGTTTAATCACATGACAATTGATTTGCTCGCCCCTTTTTTGGGCTATACCCCAACAATGTGGGACTTATCAACTAATATTCGTTTAGACTTGTTTCAGCGATTTGTTGCCAATCAAGAAAATCCTGTTTCAGGAATTATTTTCACTGTAATGATTGATTTTGATTTAGATGCTGATAAGCTTTTCTTACAAAAAGTTAAATGTATTTTTGAGCAGGCTGGACAAGAGGTTTATTTTGTTGAATTAGAAAGTGATTTAGAAACACGTTTGAGCCGTAACATAACTGAAAATCGGTTGAAAGCTAAACCCTCTAAACGAAATATTGATTTTTCAACAAAGGAATTAGAGGATGCTGTTAAAAAGCACCGATTAAAATCATTTCCTGGTGAGTTGAGCACAGAGCATTATCTTCTGATAGATAACACAGACTTAGAGGCGACAGAGACTGCGCAACAGATTTACACTCACTTTTTTATGAACTCAAAAAAAAGTTGATTTTTGTTTTTGGGTAATAGATAGAAACAAGGAATAGGCTTTTTGGATTATGGAAAAACGGATTTTCATTGATGAGGTGTGTTGATAAAGTTGAATGGAGTGGCAGAGTCATGGCGATAAGAATGATTGCAGTTGATATGGATGGTACTTTTTTATCAAACAATAAGACGTACAATAGAGACAGGTTTGCCAAAATATATCAAGAAATGAAGCGACAGAATGTCCGCTTTGTTGTTGTAAGCGGGAATCAATATTATCAATTGAAGTCTTTTTATCCAGAAATTCAGTAAGAGATAGCTTTTATTGCTGAAAATGGGGCGTTGATTGTTGATCAAGAGGAATCACTTTTTGTTGGAGAAATGCCCCAAAGGGTGGTTGATCATGCGTATGCTGTCTTAAAAGAGCTGAAAAATGTAGACACAATTGTGTGCGGTGAAAAGAGTGCCTATTTATTAAAGAGTGAAAAGCCAGAGTTTTATACAAATAGTAAACACTATTATCACCGTTTGCAATTAATTGATCACTATAATAATATTGAGGATAAAATTATTAAGTTTGCTTTGGGATTTCCAGTTGAAGATGTTCATAGATCATTAGATATTCTGAGACAAGAGTTAGGAAATATTTTAGTTCCTGTAAGTAGTGGTCATGGCGCTATAGATTTGATTACACCTGGGACGCATAAAGTCCACGGTATTAAGCTTTTTCAAAAACGCTGGGGGATTGAGTCAACTGAGATAGCTGTGTTTGGTGATAGTGGAAACGATTTGGAGATGGTTAGCCACGCAAAGAATAGTTATGCAATGAAAAATGCTGCACCTGTAATTTTAGAAGCAACTGCTTATGTTACAGAATTTGACAATGATCATGAGGGGGTTTTAGTAGAAATGGAACGAATGTTAAATGAGGGTGAGACAAAACTCTCTTAAAACAGAAAAATATCTTGGTGACAATCAGAATAACTGAATCAATTTCATAATCAATATTTTATTTGAGAATAAACTTACCCAATTTTATTTATGTGATTTTTTTTAAGCGACTAATTTCAGTTTGAGAGATAATCTTTCTACCGCAAATCTGACAGAATTATAAGCTAACTGGATAATACTCAAGTGGGTTTTTGCTGCTTTGCCGC
>NZ_JCAQHY010000162.1:0-71822 GCF_059621045.1 Vagococcus sp. WN80Y | reverse complement strand
ATTAGGAAGACAAAACTTCAAGGAGGAATACTACGACCTCTATCTGTACGAAATAATCATACCCCTTATGGGGATGAAAAGGAACTATCAGAATAAATCTGATAACCTTATTATACGAGGAGGCAATAGCGTGTTCGATTTTAATTTTAAATTTCCAAAAGACCGAAACAGTCTAATCTTTTTTTCAATTAGCGGCGTTGCCCTGTTACTGCTTCTAATTTCACTAATCTATTACATTGCAGGTGGATCAAGCAACTCGGCTTCACCCATTGAACCTGTCAATCCCTTAAGCTCAACTACTTCAAAAAGTAGCAACTCTGGCAAAAAACAGACTGCGTCAACAGATAATTCTGCGACACCATCGACATCAACTGAGTCTACTAAACCAGTCTCTTCTTCAAGTGGTACTGAACCAACCACTAAACAAAGTAGTACACCTGAAGGGCTAAAAAATATCATTATTGAGGCTAGTTTATCTGGAACAGAAACAAGTAATGGCGAAAGTATTAACACTTTCACTGTTAATAAGGCTATTGATGAGAAAGGCTTAGCAACAATCATTACTGAAGTGGCCGTTGCTAGATTAAATGAAGCAAGCATGGAGAGTGTCGGACATAAAGGCAATCAAGGTCTCATTGATATCTCTTTACAGCTTGAAAATAAAGGCAACGAGGCCGTCTCCATCAAACCAGAGGAAATCAAATTTACAGTCAATGGTAAAGAGTATCCGTTAGCTAATACTGCCACACTTAAAAACATGACCATTGAAAAAGGACAAAAAGTTGAAAACAATGACTTAACCTTTGTCATGCCTGAGTTAGAAAATGCAGACGCTATTAAAGAAATAAGCTTCACTTGGCAAACAACTACTGGTAAAACGACGCAAGAATACAATGTCTTACTTGTCTTAAAAAAAAGCTAGACGCTTCTAAACTATTTTTAGTTTAGGTGTCGTAGCTTTTTTTTTCTATTTTTGTTACTATACCATTAAAGCAATCAAAAAAGTGAGGGACCCACTATGTTTAAAATAATGATCGTTGAAGATGAAGAAACGATTCGCGAGCTCTTAAGTGATGCTCTAAAAAAATGGAATTTCGACACCTGTGCTACAACCAATTTTCAAGATGTTCTCAATGATTTTATCACTGAACAGCCTAATTTGGTGCTATTGGATATTAATTTGCCGGTTTTTGACGGCTTCTATTGGTGTCAGAAAATTCGTGAAGTTTCTAAAGTTCCCATTATCTTCATTTCGAGTCGCAATACCAATATGGATATGATCATGGCTATGAACATGGGAGGAGACGATTTTGTTAACAAACCCTTTTCTATGGATATCCTTATTGCCAAAATCAATGCCTTATTACGTAGGACTTATAATTATAGTGAAACAACCAGTGAAATCATGGAGCATAACGGGATTCTCTTAAATATGGAGAACAGCACCTTCCAAGTTGGGGATGATGTGGTGGATTTGAGTAAAAATGAATATAAGCTACTTTATAATTTGATGAAAAACCACGGTAAAATTTTAAGCCGTGATAAACTACTACGAGCCCTTTGGGATGATGAACGATTTGTTGACGACAATACTTTGACCGTTAATATCAACCGATTACGAAAAAAAATCGAGCAGACTGGGCTTGACGGCTATATTGAAACAAAAATCGGACAAGGCTACATCGTACCATAAAGAACAACCTAAGAAAGGATGACGCTCATGTCAGTTGGCAAATTTTTAAAGGATAAGCTTGGTGTCATCTTATTGTGGCTGAGTTTTATCGTCATCACCTGTTTAATTTTATGGTTAACACCTAGTGTCCACTTTAACCTATCAGCCATTACTTATATTCTAATTTTACAGAACTTGGCTCTGATCGTCTATTTGTCTACTAGCTATATAAAGAAACAACACTGGTTAAGCGCTATTCAAATGCAAGAAAAGCGGAACGAATTTTTATCTGACTCATTACAGCATGCAACGTCGGAAGAACAAAAAATTGTTCAAACCTATATTAACCATCTTATTGATGATCAACGCGAGTCCTTAGAAGATGTTATTCAAAGTCAACAGGACCAAAAAGACTTTATTGATAGTTGGGTACATGAAATTAAAGTCCCTTTGGCTTCTGTTAAGTTACTAAATGAAACCATTGAAGATGACATTCAAGAGCGCCAATTTTATCAACTAGAGAATGACCTTCAAAAAATCGAAAGCTATGTCGATCAGGTTCTATACTATTCACGCCTAGATACTTTCTCAAGAGATTACCTTATTCAGGAGACCTCACTAAAAAGTATTATCTTGCCACTTATTCGCCAAAATGCTAATTATTTTATTCAACACAGTTTACATTATTCAATTGAAGGCGAGGACTTTGAGGTCCTAACTGACCAAAAATGGCTAAGCTTCATCTTAAATCAAGTAATCAGTAATGCTATAAAATATACGCCAGACAACGGTTCCATTACATTAGCGCTTTCTCAAAATGACCGTGGAACTTGGTTAGAAATATCTGATACTGGTATCGGTATCCCTCTAGCTGATCAACGTCGGATTTTTGATAAAGGTTTTACCGGACAAACAGGTCGCAATCAAACACATCATTCGACTGGACTTGGTCTTTATCTCGCTAAAAGCTTGGCTGAAAAACTGGGACATCATATTTATGTTGAATCCGTTGAAGATCAAGGAACAACCATTAGTCTTCTTTTTCCATTCCTTAATTATTATACTGACGGTGCCGAAGAAAAATTACTCTAAAAAAGACACAGCCCTCTTAAAATGGCAAGCTAGTTTGATTCTCATTATACAAAAAAGTGGGACAAAAAGCAGACTAATCATCTACTTTTTGTCCCACTTTCTTTGATGTAAAGGAAAATGGTGGTCATATAACACTATCATTTGTGAAAAAGGTGGAGATTAAAACTTTTCAATTGCTATACTATTCCCACTAAATTAACTCACTTTTTTTTATCTGCTCAAAGCTTTCAGTTCCATCCACACATTTATCCCAAATAATTGCCTTGCCCGCTGCCAAAGACTTCTTAGCATCAAGGATTCGTTGATTACTACTTCCTCTAAACTGTAAATTCAAGTTACGTTTACTCAATTCAAATCGACCGTCAACCAGAATATCTAACGTATTTAATAGCGCCAATTTATCTGGGGTTTCTAACAATAGCTCTTCAAATGTATAACCCGTCCAAGACCAAATATCCCGTGTTTGACCAAACTCACTACGAATACGATTCGCTAGGGACAAACAAACATCTGTATTTAGAAAAGGCTCGCCCCCCAACAAAGTCATACCTTGAACATAATCCTGCCGTAAATCAGCCATAATTCGCTCTTCAACCTCTTCTGTGTAAGGTTGCCCATACTTAAAACTCTGAACAGCTTTATTGTAACAGCCTTCACATGCAAACAAACAACCACTAACATATAAACTGCATCTAACCCCTTCACCGTCTACAAAATTAAAGGGCTTGTAGTCCCCGTAATAATTCTGACTATGTTCTTCTGAGAGCCATTCCTGAGGTTTTGGATTACGCATCTCAATCCACTCCTTTCAATTTTAAGAGCATTCACTAAAATTAGCTGAAAAGAAAAGACTACTTAGCTTCTGTAGTCCTTTCTTAACCTATTCTATTAATTACTTCATATGTTTAACCCGTGACGAAATTTCTTTATGACGCCCATGAACCATCGGGCGAGCCTGTGGATTACCCAAATAACCACAAGTCCGTTTAACAACATCACATGATTTCGGATCGTGATTGCCACATTGTGGGCATTCAAAGCCACGTTCAGTCGGATTAAAATCACCTTCATAATTGCATTCATAACAGTGATCAATCGGAGTATTAGTACCTAAATACCCAACTTTATCATAAGAATAATCCCAAACAGCTTCTAGAGCTTTAGGATTTTGTTGTAACACAGGGTACTCACAATAATGAATAAAACCGCCTGAACAATATTGAGGGTAATCCTTCTCAAAATCAAGTTTTTCAAAAGGCGTTGGATTTTTACGTACATCATAGTGGAAGCTATTTGTATAATAATCTTTGTCCGTAATGTTTTCCACAATACCGAATTTTTCTGTATCTAAACGACAGAACCTATCAGTCAAGCTTTCACTTGGCGTTGAGTAAACACTAAAGTGATAGCCATATTCATCTCCCCACAAATCAGCATGAGCCTTCAGTGATTTCAAAATTGACACAGTAAATTCCTTGGCCTCAGGATTTGCTTCCCAGTTTCCACCATAAAATTGTGACGCTACTTCATACAGGCCTATATAACCCATTGAAACAGTTGCCCGTTTATTTTTAAAGAGTTCATTTGTTGATTGATCTTTTTTCAGCCGCTTGCCAAAGGCTCCATACATATAAAGAATCGGCGCATTTGCTGGAGTTGCTTCTTTACAACGCTCAATTCGGTATACTAAAGCATCTTTCATGATTCCCAAGCGCTCTTCTAAAATACTCCAAAACTTGTCTTGATTGCCTTCTGACTCCATCGCAATCCGTGGTAAATTAAGGGTGACAACGCCCAAATTCATTCGTCCAGCATTAACTTCTTTGCCTTCTTCGTCCTTCCACCCCTGTAAAAATGAGCGACATCCCATAGGCACTTTGAAGCTGCCAGTCAAATCCACTAACTTATCATAATTTAAAACATCAGGATACATCCGTTTTGTCGCACACTCTAACGCTAATTGCTTCACATCATAATTCGGGTCTGTTTCCTTTAAATTAACGCCATCTTTCATTGAAAAAATCAACTTAGGAAAAATAGCTGTGCGGTGTTCTTGGCCCAATCCTTTAATTCTGATTTGTAAAATGGATTTTTGAATCTCTCTCTCAAACCAATTTAGTCCAAGTCCAAACCCTAATGATGTAAATGGTGTTTGACCATTTGATGTGAATAGCGTATTAATTTCGTATTCCAAGCTTTGCATTGAATCATAAATATCTTTACTCGTCTTTGCTTTAGCATAAGCATCATGCTGGCTGTCATCTGCAATCCACTCTTTAGCATCTTGTAGATGTTTCTCATAATTCTTTTCCGCAAAAGGTGCCAATAATTCATCGATTCGATCAGCTGAACACCCGCCATATTGACTTGAGGCGACATTCGCAATAATTTGCGAAATTTGAGCCGTAGCTGTTTGGATAGACTTAGGTGCTTCAACATCTGCATTACCAATTTTAAAGCCATTGTTTAGCATGCTATCAAAATCAATTAAACAACAGTTCGTCATCGGTGTATAAGGGTGGTAATCTAAATCATGGTAATGGATATCGCCTTTTTGATGAGCATTTGCCACATGTGGCGGTAACATCTTCAAACCAATCGATTTTCCAACTATCCCAGCAGTCAGATCACGTTGCGTATTAAAGACATCACTATCCTTATTAGCATTTTCATTGACTACTGCTTGATCTTTATCAATTAATTTGCTGATAGTGAAATTAATATCTGTTGCTTTACTGCGTTCAAAATCACGATGAGTTCGGTAGTTAATATATTCTTCTGCCAAATCATACTCTTGTTGTCCTAATAAAATATGCTCCACAATATTCTGAATTTCGTATATTTTAACATTCTCAGTGAAACGCTCGGCAATCTCATCGTCAATTAATTGGACAATGTGTTGAATTCTGGCTTGGGCAAGTGGTTGAATTTCTCCTTGAATTTTTTCCTCGGCTTTTAATAGCGCATCATAAATTTTCTTATCATCAAACTCAACTAAACGACCATCTCTTTTAACAACCTGAATAGTAGCTACCTTTGAATTTAAGTACACAATATCGTCGTTTTTTCCAGCTAATTCCATCATCGAACATCAAACCCCTTTATATTTCTCTTCATATATCTTATATCACTTCTGCTATTTTTACAACCATATATTGTGCTATTTTTTTATAATATACCTATTGACAACTATATGTAGTGTGTATTTATTATTGAAAAAATTTATGAAAGCAATAATAAGAGGTGTTCCACAGTTTGTGTAACAAAAAACTTTTTTCACATTAAACTAATTTATAACATTCTCACTAATTAAAACAGTAACTCAACAAGCTATTTCTTATTCATCCGTTTTTTGATATACTGAATAATAAGAAGAAAAACGTTGGAGGTGACACATCCATGACGCGTCTATCAACCTTGCCTAATATCGGCATTACTATTGAAAAAAAATTAACTGCTGTTGGCATCTCATCCGTCGAAGAATTGAAAGAAATTGGTAGTAAAGGAGCTTTTATTAAGCTAAAAGCCTTTTACCCTGAAGTTTGTCTTGTTCATCTTTACTGCTTGCAGGGGGCAATCGATTTAATCGAATATAATAGACTACCTGAACAGCAAAAAAACGAGTTAAAACTATTCGCTGATTCTTATTAACTTACAAGGCTGATAGTCAGATACAGACAAAGTAAGAGAGTAATCAGAATTTCTTCTGATTACTCTCTTATGCTCTTCTATAAACAAGATAGTGACCTAATAAAGCGAAACTTTGAAAGCAGAGCCCTACCATACAAACTCCTAACCAGCCAAACACTTGCCAAACAGAAACACTTAAAAAAGAACCTAAAGCCCCGCCCACAAAATAAGCAAACATATAGATCGTATTATTTCGGCTACGATGTTCATCATCAAGCCCTTGAACCCGAGCTTGATTAGCAACTTGCGCCGCCTGATTGCCAATATCTATGACAATAATCCCTAAAATCAAACCAACCATTTTTTGTCCAACTAAAGCAAAGATCAAGTAAGCACTAAAGGATAAAAGTGTGCCAATGCCAATAACTAAACGAGGACTTTTTTTATCAGCTACTTTACCTACCATCGGTGCAATCAATGCGCCTACCACACCTACTAGCCCTAGTAAGCCCGCCTCTTTTGCCCCTAGATTGTATGCTGGTGACTCCATCAGAAAAATTAATGATGTCCAAAAAGCACTGAACGAACCAAACATACAAAATCCATTCCAAGCTGATTCACGTAATACTTTTTGACTTTTTACTAATTGTGGCAAACTTTTTAAAAGAGTCACATATGAACTCGTCACGGGTGGAATATTTCTAGGTAAAAATACTGTGATACTAATTAGGAGAGCCAGAAGTAAACTAGCGCCTAAAAAATAAATTGAACGCCAGCCAAAATATGAGCTAACAATCCCGCTGATAGTTCGAGATAAAAGAATCCCGATTAATAACCCGCTCATCACGGTACCTAACACTTGCCCTCTTGCTTTTGGCTCTGCTAAATGGGCCGAATATGGAATAATTACTTGTGGCACGACAGAAGCAATCCCTAAACATAGAACAAACAGTAGTAGTAACCAATAAGAAGTTGTTAAACCAATTGCTAATAGAAAAAACATGCTGATGCAGATTAATACTTGAATCAAACGCTTCCGTTCTAAAATATCACCTAATGGTACGATGAACAATAAACCGAGAGCATACCCAATTTGAATTAGGGTTGCTGCTAACCCAACTTGTGGCAATGATACATTAAGCCCCACAGCGATCATTGATTCAACTGGTTGAATGTAATATAGGCTTGCAACCGCAACCCCACATGAAATTGCTAATAAATATATGAATGGACGTGTTAATTTGAATTCTTTATCCATCTAACTAAATTCACTCCTTGCTAGTTTTTACTCTTTCCCTAGAGCTTCTGGTGATTTTGCTTTTGATTTCGCTCCAATTAAAACGATGAGAGTAATCACATAAGGTAGCATTTCAATAAATTGTTTGGGAATTTTGAAATCAGTCAAGTTAAACCGCAATGCTTGGGCAAGTGAAAAGACGCCACTAGCTACGAGCGATCCTAATGGATTCCAGCCACCAAAAATATTAGCCGCCATCCCCATAAAGCCCCGTCCCGCCACCATATCTTTAACAAAAATGTCATTTAACGATAACGATAAATAGGAGCCCGCCAAGCCTGCAATCATACCACTTAATATAACTGACCAATACTTATACTTAACGACGTTGATTCCAGCTGTTTCAACTGATTTTGGAAAGTCGCCAATTCCACGATAACGTAACCCAATTTTTGTTTTGTAAATAATAATATAGGCAACAATTCCAATCAAAAAGGTCATATACAGATACGGAGATTGCTTATTAAATAAGACTTTAATAATTGGAATTTGATTTAATAGTGGAATAGTGACTGGGGGAATAGCATTTACATTCGGGCTCATCCCTTCATTATTCCAAAACATCTTCAGTAAAACAGCGGTTAAACCACTGGCAAATAAATTGATTCCAACCCCCATTACCGACTGATGCGCTTTTAAGCGAATACAGAAGAAGGCATGAAGTAACCCTGTTAATCCTCCGACTAGAATAGCCATCAATACTCCGAAATAAGGACTTCCTGTAAAAAAACTCCCTGCCGCCCCTGCAAAAGCACCGATTAGCATCATGCCTTCAAGACCTAGGTTAATCATGCCACCACGTTCAGCAATCGTTCCACCGAGAGCAGCAAGGGCAATCGGAATAAAAATTTGAAACGTAATAACTAAAAAATCTTCAATATTAACCATTTGCAGTCACCTTCTTTCTCAGTTTTGAAACGTCCACTATTTTAGGCGCTGCTACAAAAATAATAACTAAACTTTGAATGACAATGGTGATATTAGTTGAAATTGAAGTCGTCATTGACATATTCATAGAACCTGAATTTAGCAGCCCAAAAAGGAGTGCTGTAAACACAATCGCAACTGGATGATTTCGTCCTAAGATAGCAACGGCTATCCCAGTGAAACCAAATGATGGAGAAAAACTTTCTCGAAAGCGCCCAATATTCCCACTAATTTCAGTAATACCTGCTAAAGCCGCCATCGCGCCACAAATTGCCATCGTTAAAATAATAATTAGTGTCACGTTTATTCCCGCTGCTTCTGCTGCCATTTTATTCTGACCTACGACACGTATCTTATAGCCTAGATTCGTTTTCCACAATAAAATATAGAGACATACAACAAGCCCAAGTGCTACTATAATTGAGTTTCCTAGTAAGCTATCCGTTGTGTATCGTTCAATTTGCGCAGCTAAAGGAATTGGGTCCGTATGTGCTTCCATCCCTTCGCCTTTAAACGGTCCATTCACTAAGTAAGATGTAAAAAGCGTGGCTATATAATTCAGCATGATACAGACAATCACTTCATTAATCCCTCGCTTAGCTTTTAGCAGCCCTGGAATCGCTCCCCAAAGAGCTCCCGCTAGCATTCCCACAATATAACCGACTGGAAGCATGATAAATTTAGGTAAGCTTGGAAATGTTAAGGTAAACACTACAAACCCCATAGCCCCCATGTATAACTGCCCTTCGGCACCGATATTTAACATACCACCTCGTTGTCCAACTGCAACTGCAAGCCCGGTAAACATTAAAGGTATACTCATCGCAATTGTGTTAAAAATTGCTCTGCGCCCGCCAAACGCTCCTTTCAATAACGCGGAAAAAGCATCAAGCGGCGAGTACCCCATTAAAATAATGATAATTGATCCCACCAAAAAAGCTAAGAGAATGGCAAATAACGAACCAACAATTTCTTCCATAGGCAAGCGCTTTAAAGAGCTGCTAAGCCAATTAGTCTTCTTTTTTTCTTGTGTCATCATTTAGCCCTTCCTTTCTACAAGTGTCTCTCCTGCCATTAACAAGCCAATCTCTTCTCTCGATAGCTCCCCTCGAGCTACCTGCGCTTTAAACTGACCTTCATATAAAACTGCAATGGTATCACTTAAATTCATTATTTCTGACAGCTCTGCTGATATTAATAAAATTGCCTTACCTTCATTTTTTAAATCTAACAATGTCTGATGAATAAATTCAATGGCTCCAATGTCTAGCCCACGAACGGGCTGAGCTGCAATCACTAATTTTGGTGCCATACTGACTTCACGACTCAATATAACTTTTTGTTGATTCCCACCAGATAACTGGCCAATTTTATCTTTGGTTGTTGGCACTTTTACTGCAAATTTTTCTACCAACTCACAGGCATGTTGATCCAGTACTTTTTCATTGATAAAGCTTCCCTTAGTAAAGACTGCTGAGTCTTGATAGCCCAGCAAGTAATTTTCCATTATTGAAAAATCTTCCACCATCGCCCGCTTATGACGGTCAGATGGAATATAGCCAATTCCTAATTCTTTCCTTTTTTTCACCTCATAATCATTGATCGGTTGGGAAAGAAATTCAATTGTTGCTATCGGATTAGCCGCTTTTAGACCCATGATTAATTCTTCTAATTCCAATTGACCGTTGCCTTCAACTCCAGCAATTCCAAATATCTCTCCCGCTTTAATCTCGAAAGAAACCTCAGCTTTTTCGTTACTAGCTAACTGCAAATTATTAACTTTTAAGACCGTTTCACCAAATTTTGGTGCAGTTTTATTAACTACCGATTCTACGTCTCTTCCCACCATGTATTTAGCCAAAATCATCGGATTAACGTCCTTTGTCTCTACTGTTGCTACTTTTTTTCCTTTACGAAGAACACTCACCCGATCCGAAATTGCCATTGTTTCATTTAATTTATGGGTGATAAAAATGATCGTTTTGCCATCCTCTTTAAGTAAATTCAATATTTTAAAAAGTTCAGTCACTTCCTGTGGCGTTAGAACAGCCGTTGGTTCATCCAAAATAATAATGTCCGCACCACGGTAGAGTGTTTTTATAATTTCTACACGTTGCTTGATACCAACTGAAAGTGTTTCAACTTTTTCGTCTAAACTTAATTGAAAATTGTATTTTTCGATTAACTCATTCACCATTGCTCGAGATTTTTCATAATCAATAAAGAATGATCCTTGCTCTTTCCCCATGACGATATTTTCCAACACTGTTAATTGCTCGACTAACATAAAATGTTGGTGAACCATTCCAATCCCGTTTAAAAAAGCATCTTTTGGATTCTTAATTGTGCTTTTTTTCCCACGAATAAATACTTCTCCTTTTTCAGGATGGTACAGACCAAAAAGAATGTTCATCAAGGTCGTTTTTCCCGTACCATTTTCACCGAGTAAACAATGAACTTCATTTTCACGCACGTCAAACGAAACATCATTATTCGCAACAACAGAGCCGAATACTTTAGTGATATGATTCATTTCTATGGCGTATGTCACATGACTTCCTCCTCGTATTGAGCTAACCTCAAAGCTGCTAGCCCGCTCAGATAATCCGTGTTACTTAGTATAGCTATTAGCAGAAACAAACGCGTCAACTTCGCCAATTGATTCTGGCACTTTCAACTCATCATTAACCACACGCTCTTTAATAACCTCAACTTGATCAATAATCTCTTGCGGTACTTTCACCTTGCTTCCTTCAAGGGTATAGCCGACTGCATTTTCTTTTAGCCCTAAATGATGAACTCCTGCTTCAAAATTGCCTGAAATCACCTCTTCAATACAGCGGAAAACCGATTCGTCAGCTTTTTTTAGCATACTTGCCATAATGGTCTCTGGCTCAATGCTATTTTGATTTGTATTGACTCCCACGGCTAAAATATCCTACTCTTTAGCTGCTTGAAACACCCCTGATCCTGATGCACCAGCTGCATGATAAATGATTGAAGCCCCTTTTTGACTCATGGTATTCGTCATAACTTTCGCAGTTGATGGATCTTGAAACCCGCCGACATAATCAGCTAAGACTTTATTATCTTGATTAATGTACTGAATTCCAGCTTGATAACCAGCTAAAAACTTATTAATTTGCGGGTTATTGACGCCACCTACGAACGCAAATGTATGTTTATCAGTGATCTTGTCTGATATTTTTGCTTCGGCTGCTAAAGCTACTAGAGTCCCAACTAAAAAAGAACCTTCTTCTTCCTTTGAAACATAACTCGCTACATTTTTTCCTTCTAGGTCAGCATCAATCATCACAAATTTTTGATCTGGGTACTTTTCTGATAGTTTGGCAACAATGTCAGATTGCTCTTGTCCAACCGCAATAATTAAATCATAATCACCTGTACTCGCCATCGTTTCCTGCGCATTTTCTTGATCGGAAGATGTATCAGGCTCAACTTCATTAAATGTAATACCTAAATCCGTTTCTGCACGTTTCAAACCTGATTGAACTACGTCATTAAAAGAGTTGCCACCTAGCTTTGCTTTTGTATAAATCACGCCAACATTCGCTTTAGCTTCGGTTTTGGCTTTTTTATTAGTTTCACCATTACCACACCCTACTAAAATCAGACTAATCAATACTACCATCAATAAAAGTAACCCACTCTTTTTTCTCATTAAAGTTCTCTCCTGTCCTTTTTCTCATTTGTAAAAAACTAGCTTACTACTTGATCTTGTTTAATCACCTGGCGCATTGCTTCAATTCCAGCTCTAATCACTTGATCCTCTAAATCATAGCTATCGCCTAGTTTCTGTTCTTTTCCTTGACCTTTTCCGCCAACATTTTTTCCATCAGTCGCACTGACTAGTATACTGGCTGTCCTAATACCTAAGGCTGAGCCTACAGCGAAAACGACTGAACACTCCATGCTAGTTGATGTAGCACCACCGCGAAGATATTCTTCCCATTTTCGCATTAACTCCTGCCCCACTGGTTTGGTTTCTGGCTCTGTTTGTGAATGAAAAGAAGCTTTTGTAATCGACACATCCGTATGATAAACAAGACTAAGCTTTTCTGCCGTCTCACATAAAATTCTCATTAATTCAAAATTAGGAACGGCTGGAAATTCCATTGGCAAGTAGTGGCTGCTAGTTCCTTCCATTCTAACGGCACCAGATGGAACTAAAATATCTCCCTTTGAGACTTTCTCACTCATGGAGGCACAGGTACCAATACGGATCATTGTATCGACCCCAATCTTATTTAACTCTTCTACCGCAATAGCCGTTGATGGACCTCCTATGCCCGTGCTAGTTACGACTACTTTCACGCCATCCAAGGTTCCTACAAATGATCGAAATTCTCGATTAAAAACTAACTCCTGAGGATTGTCCAAATACTGGGCTATTTTCTCAGTTCTTTCGGGACTTCCAGGTATAAAGGCGTATCGCCCAACATCTTGCTTGGTTAATCCAATATGCATCATTTTTGTGTTTTCCATTTTCCATGCCTCCACTTTTCTTTAGCTTCTCTCACATCAGTATCCGCTTTCATTAACAACTAATAAAAAAAGCCATTCAATTATTTTTTAGCAACGTCAGTTGTTTACCGGTTAAACAAATTTGACCAGTAGTAATATCTCACCATTCTTATTACCAAAAACGCAAAATGATTACTAACTTGATTCTCATTATAGCTCACAATAAAATAAAACACAACATCTTTTTACTTTTTTGGAATAAAGTAGCGAAAATGATAAAAAAAATAGGCCTAGGCCTAATTTTTTATTTAAATATAAATCGTTTCTTCTACAATGGTATCAAAAATTAAGCACCCAGCTCCTTGAGCAACCGTATTAAATTGTTGATCAGTCGATTGAATTAAAACCTCAGCACGGGTTTCAGCAGCAGATAACCGTGTTTCTATAATTTCTTTTACCTTATCAAACATTCTTAATCCGATTGTACCGCCCACAATAACGACCTCTGGATGAAGATGTAAAATTAAATTACTCAACCCAATCCCGAAGTAAAGAGCCGCATCCTCAGTAATACGCACGCAAAGGGAGTCTCCCTCTTCAATACCAGCAATCATATGAAAATAATTCAGTTCATCTACTGTATCAACAAACTTGGTAATGCTCGAAGGCTCACCCATTTTTATTCTCTTAATAATCTCATCAAAAACTACTGGTAAACTCGCGTAACGTCCCAAACATCCAAACGCCCCGCAAGAACACGCACGACCATTAGCTTCAACAATCGTATGGCCAAAGCTATCAACCTCTTGGCTAGTGCTATACAAAAGTCCGCCATTAAAAATCGTGGCCGATCTAATCAGCAAATCACTTGAAACGTAAATTAACCGATTATATTTATTCCAATAATTAGCGCGATACTCGCCTAAAGCAGCTAAATTTAACGCAGAATCTATCATAACTTTTAGACCTGTACGTTTGCTCAAATTTTCTACAATATTATATCCCTGCCAACCAAGTGAGTCCAATATTCCACCATCAGATAAACTATTCAGCTGACGGTCAACAGTAGCTAAAACACCAATGCCAACGCCTAGAAGCTTTTCCTTAGGGACGCCTTTCTCTTGGCACATATCATTGATTGCCATTGTCATAAAATCCATTACCATTTGCGGCTCACTATAATCATCAATTCGCAAACGTCGGAAACACTTCACCTCTAGTTTTAAATCAAGTAAAATAATTTTAGCAAAAAGATGACTAATTTCTGCCCCAATAATATACCGAAGTTCTGGATTAATTCGATATACTTTTGGCTTCCGTCCCCCACTAGAGAGTCCAACCTCACTGTCATCAATCAAATTCTTCTCAACTAACTCATCTAATAAACGGACAACTGTCCCGTGTTTGTACCCAGTGGCCTCTTTTAATGCACTAATATCACTGGTTCCCATCTGTCTGATAAGTCGATAAAGCTCTTTGACTTTCAGGTCTTTTGCACTGGTTAAATTAATAAATTCTTCTAGCATTTTTTAGCCATCCTTTATCTTCAATTAATCACGACAGGAAATCATATGACTTTCCACTTCTTACTCATCATAACTTATTTCCATAAAAGTTAAAAGTATTAAAAAATAAACTTCTGGCTATCGTAAAAAATAATTTCTCCTAATTCGTTATTTTATTAACCATCCCTACAATCTCTCTCACTCTCAAATTTGCGCTATCCCAATTCTTCTCTCATATATTTTTAACTGTTCATTGTTTGGATAAGCTTTCTTCGTCTCAACAAACTTATTTTTTTTATACAGGTAATTCGCTTGACTATTTTTATCATGGCACGCTAGTTTTATCAAATTAACAGTTCCTAAAGGAAACGTTTTAATAAATTTGAGAACTTCTTCAAAAGCTCTCTTCCCATACCCTTTGCCTTGATAACTTATATCAATTATAAACGCATCGATAAAATAACTATCCTCCAAAAAAAAATGCGGCTCAGTCTTTGCAGGCATAAACACAATTTTAGTAAATCCTATAATTTTTTTATCAAGGCTTATCCCTAAACAAGCGTCAGGATACCCAGACTTTAAATTAACATATCCCTGAGATAAGAATAGTGCTACTGACGGCACGTAGCTTTCTTGTTCGTTACTTATTTTTATATTGACTGTTTCCCAAAAGTTATCCCATGTAATTTCAACTAATTCAATCATCACTCATCCTCATCTTTTTTTCACTTAATTGGCTAACATATCTACTCGCAATACACTAACTTTAAGTAATAATAACTAATAAGTCAATCCAGCGTAAAAAAATAACCTAGTGAACATCCCTTTTTCTAGCTAGTCATAAGTCACTCGAAGTACTGCCTTACGCCTATTAGCTATGTCTCTCATCAATCGATAGAAAAATCAAGAGCCTAAAAGGAGTGATTTAGATGCTTTTACAAAAATAAAAATATGTAATAATAAACAAAAACTATCATTTAACAAAACATTCTCAATAAAGTTTGTGTAGCCCAGCTGAAATAACATATCATTAGTCATTTTATCTCTTTTCTCGCAGTTAGTTAGCATAAAGTGATGCTGCATATTTACAAGCAGCTCCATTCAAAAACTTTTCTATATCAAAAAATTGAGTACTATCTCCATAAAATAAACCTTCTCTTCTTTGTCCATATGGATTAGAATCTAACAAGAAGCACTCACTTTTCTATTGTTGATTTTCCACAATAATACTAACTAATCCCTTCCCAGAAAGAAAAGGCTTGCACAATACCATAAAGTCTCGTATAATTCAAAATTGAACCGGTTCAATTTTCGTTTAAAAAGGAGACTACTATGAAAACTATTGACAAAGTATCAGAAAAATTACTTCCTGTTGTTTCAAAAATTAATGATCAACGACATTTATTGGCTATTCGTGATAGTTTTATTATGACAATGCCACTAGTTATGGCGGCCTCATTCATGATTTTGCTTAATGCCTTAATTTTTTCAAACACGACTATTCAAAAAGTGGTGGATCTTAGTTTTATGTCAGATTTGGCTGTCATTGTAAACAATGGAACAATGGGCATTCTATCACTTATTGTTTGCTATAACATTGGCGTAAACTTAGCTAACTATTACATCAAAAACAAGCTAATTAAGGACCCTTCATTTAGCTCAGTTCATGCTGGTATTCTAAGCTTAGCAACCATGTTCATCTTAATGCCAGTAAATAGTGTGGTCACTCTTGCAGATGGCAAAACTACCGAAATAGGTGGCGTCTATTTACAAAGCTTAACTTCTTCAGCCGGACTTGCAACAGCGATGATTTGTGGTCTTTTAAGCACAGAACTATTTGTGCGATTGACTAAATTTAAAAAGTTAAAGATCAAAATGCCCGATGGCGTTCCACCAGCAGTCGCGACCTCTTTTAATTCTTTAGTTCCCGAAGTTATTGTTATTTTAACCTTTGGTATTTTTGTTTTCGCTCTTGATAAACTTGCTGGACTCAATTTCCCTGAGCTAATCAACTTGATTATTCAAACACCATTAAAAGGTTTTGTATTATCAGTTCCTGGTATTTTACTTCTACAATTTTTCTCTGATTTCCTTTGGGTATTTGGTATGCACGGTTCTAGTATTTTAGCACCTATCAGACAAGCACCATTACTTCAAGCGATTGAAGAAAACATGGCTGCCTTCGGACAAGGTAAAGACATCCCTAATATTATTACAGAGCCTTTTGTGAATGCATTCGGCTTGATAGGTGGAGGGGGTTGTATTTTACCACTAATAATTGCCATCATTTGGGCTTCTAAAAGAAGTGATCAACGTCAAATTGCAAAACTTGGTTTAACAACCAGCTTCTTTAATATTACTGAACCTGTGATGTTTGGTTTACCAGTTGTAATGAACCCATTATTTATGATTCCGTGTGCGCTTATTCCTTCAATTAACTTAATTATTGCTTATTTCGCAACAAGTATTGGATTAATAGGAAAAACTGTTGCAGCGGCGCCATGGATTACGCCACCCGTTATCCAATCATTTATTTCAACTGGTGGTAATGCAATGGCTGCTGTACTGACCGTATTTCTTATTATTCTAGATGTTTTTCTATTCTTACCATTTGTAATAGCAAGTAACAAGGCAGCAATACTGAAAGGGGAATAAAAAAAATTGACGAATCATCCATATAAAAATCCATATCTAACCATTCGACAACGGACAGAGGACCTACTTTCTCGAATGAATACTCAAGAAAAAATAGCCCAAGTAAATCAACACCTCTACGGCTGGGAATGTTATACATCGACTACTGATGGGATCACATTAACAGAGAAATTTAAAGAACATGTAAAATGGGGCGGTGGCTTGGGAGCCTTATATGGTCTTTTCCGAGCTGATCCTTGGTCAAAAGTTGATTTTAGTAATGGAACACCTTTGGAAGATTGTTGGAAAGTTGCAAATAACGTACAAAAATATGTTATTGAACAATCAAGATGGGGCATTCCAGCTTTATTTGTAGAAGAGTGTCCCCATGGTCACCAAGGTTTGGAGGGCATTTCCTATCCGACAAACCTTGGGCGTGGCAATTCTTTCAATTCAGATTTAATAAAAAAAAGTAGTCAATTGATGGCAAAAGAACTTGCTTATAAAGGAATTCACCTAGCATTAGTCTCAACCTTAGATTTGGCAAAAGATCCACGTTGGGGACGATCAGAAGAGTGTTTTGGTGAAGATCCTATTCTGGCAGCAAAAATGAGTGAAGCTGTAATTAGTGGCTTTCAAGGCAATATAATTAACCAAGAGACAAACTTTTTAGATCAAAATGTCTTTGAAATTAATAAAAAACCAGAAGAAATCGGTGTCGTGTTAAAGCATTGTATCGGACAAGGCGAAGCCTTAGGTGGGCATAATTCTGGAACGGTCACAATCGGTCCAAGAGAATTTTCAGATATCTACTTGCCACTGCTTAGGAGTGTTAAGAATGCTGTAGGACTTATGGCTGCGTACAATGATATTGATGGTGTTCCTTGCCATATGAATAAGCAGCTATTTAATGTTTTATTACGCAAGGAAAATAATTATCAAGGCCTTATAATGGCAGATGGTATAGCTCTAGATCGTTTGACTGATGTCTTTGATTCAACATCCAAAGCAGCGGCAGCAGCGCTTTCTGCTGGCATCGACTTAAGTTTATGGGATGAAACATACACTAAAATCACCGACAGTCTTAAAGAGAACTTAGTTAGTGAGGACATACTGGACCAAGCAGTGTTTAGAGTACTATCGATCAAATTTTTATTAGGTCTTTTTGAAAATCCCTATATTTCAGATCCAAAAGAAATGCTTCAAAATGTCATTGATGACTCTAAAAAAATGAATTTAACAGTTGCTGAAGAAAGTATGACTTTGGTAAAAAATGAGAATATTTTGCCCTTACAGGATACCTATAAAAAGATTTCAGTAATTGGGCCAAACGCAGATGACTTATATAATTTATTGGGCGATTATACGGCTCCACAAAATAAGACTCTATTAAATCAAACAATCTATAGGAAGTTAAAAACCGAATTAAAACATGCAGATGTTCAATTTGCCCAAGGTTGTGAGGTTCGTAATAGCGAGAATCAACAACCACTTCTCGACGAGGCCGTAGACTTAGCAAAAGAATCCGAACTCATTATTACGGTCTTAGGCGGATCTAGTGCTCGAAATTTTGATATGGCATTTTTAAGAAATGGCGCAGTCTCATCAAAAGGAATTAACATGGATTCCGGTGAAAATGTAGATGTTGCCTCTCTTTCTCTTGGTGGTATGCAGTTAACGCTATTACGAAAACTAAAAGAGTTGAACAAACCGATTATTACTATAATGGTTCAGGGGCGTCCCTATGATATTTCTGAAGTCGAAGAGCTCTCTAACGCTGTTTTAGTAGCATGGTTCCCTGGGCAAGAAGGTGCTGAGGCAATCACTAATACACTAGTTGGGAAAAATAATCCCAGTGGAAAATTAAGTATTTCTTACGCTAGAAACAGTCAACAATTACCTGTCTATTACTATCAAAGAGATGCTAGCAAACAAGACGATTACTATGATGAAAGCGGAGCACCCTTGCATCCGTTTGGTAGTGGTCTAAGCTATACTAAATTTGCCTATCGTGATTTATCTATAAAACAATCAATTGACAGTATCGTTGTATCTGTTAAAGTTAAAAATATAGGTAAATTTACTGGAAAAGAAGCACTATTACTTTTTGTCAGATTAAAAGGCGGCTCTGTTATTCAGCGGAATAAATTATTAAAAGCGTTCTGTAAAGAAACGCTTGATGCTGGCGAAGAAAAGGAAGTTTCTTTTATACTATCAACCGAAGATTTTACCTATATGGATGTTGACTACCAGCTAAGAAAAGCTGATAGTGCAACTATTATACTTGATACTTGTGAAAAAGAACTATCATTGACTATATAGGAGTGGAATAAAATGTCATCAATTAGAGAAGTAGCGAAATTAGCTGGAGTATCCGTTGGTAGTGTTTCACGTTATCTAAATGGACAACGTTTAAAAGAATCTAATATGCAAAAGATTTCAAATGCCATAGAAGCTCTTGACTATAAAGAGAATATCATTGCCAAGGGATTGAAAAACAACCAAAGTTTTTCTATTGGTTTATTAATGAGTAGTATTTCAAGTCGTTTTGGTGCTGAGGTTGTTTCGAGCATTTCAGAAATTATGGAGTCCAATGGATATAGTATACTGCTTAGCGGATACAATGGTGACCCAACTCTAATTGATAAAAAGATTAACTATTTAATGAATCACTCTGTAGATGGCTTAATTGTGTTTTTAGCTGATGAAGAATGGACAGGGATGGAAAAACTTGCCCAATTAACAATCCCTGTCATCTCTATCAATAGTCCAAATCAGTTAGACAATGTCGATACAATCTTAACAAATGATCAAGCTTGTGTAAAAGAGGTTATAACGGAGATCATCTCTCATGGTCATAAAAAAATCGGTGTGATTGCTGCCCCACAAACTGATTATGTGGCTCAAGAGCGGCTAGCAGGAGTAAAAAAAGCTACAGAATATTTAACAGATATAGACGTTGAAGTAATTATTGGCGACTACTCTCGCTTAAGCGGCTATCAAGCAACTGAGAAACTTTTATCTCAGGGAGTGACAGCTCTTTTTGTAAGCAATTATAATATGGCGCTCGGGTCAATAGAGTGTCTCAATCAAAAAGGGCTAGTTCTTGGGAAAGATATATTATTTAGTAATTACGACTATTATGATGAACTCAATGTCACTCAATCTTCTCGAATAACTATTCAACCACCCACAGAAGAAATAGGACAGGTTTGCGCTGAGATATTACTGAAACGAATGAAAAATGAAAGTGTGTCCGAGGGCAAAACTGTTATTGTGAATAATCGACGAACTAAGTTAAATTAAGAATTAAATGCAAAACAAGTGAAGTTTGGGATGTTTGCTTCCCCCTCCACTTGTTTTTTTATAACTATCTGCAAACCTACACCCAGCCGCTTAAATAATAGATGCCTATTACCACAATAACACCTGATGTTTTAAGAAGAGTGATACCAAATATATCCTTATAGGCCTGCTTATGAGTTAATCCTGTCACAGATAATAAGGTAATAATCGCACCATTATGAGGCAATGTGTCCATTCCACCAGAAGCCATCGCAACAACGCGATGCATCACTTCCAAAGGAATTCCCGCATTATTAGCATTTTGAATAAATTTATCCCCCATAGCACTCAAGGCGATACTCATCCCACCAGAGGCAGAACCTGTGATGCCTGCTAAGACGTTTGTACTGACCGCACCATTGACTAACGGGTTAGTAAACGCTGTTCCAAGTCCAGTCTGAATTAATGCAAAGCCCGGTAGCGTCGCAATAATTCCACCAAAACCATATTCCGACCCTGTATTCATAGCAGCCAGTAAAGCACCACCAATGCTTTGATTTACGCCCTCTTTGATCTCTTTTATAATTCTTGGATTATACAGTATTGTTGCGATAATACCTAATAATAGTGCTAGAATAACAGACCAAACCCCCAGAACATTCCCAATTTCAATCACGCCAAATTGTTCTAAGCCAACAGCGGAAAAATCAAAACCATTTGGATACCACTTTGGTAATAAGCTCGTGAAACCTTTATTCGCTACACCTACCAGTACCAAAGGGATAAAGGCAGCAACCCGTCGTCCAGTTGATTCAGACATAACCTCATCTGCTGATTGAATGCCCTTAGCTTTTTCAGCTTCATTGCGCTCACTGTCAAAATAACCTTCACCTTTCTTTTTATACGTCTTTACGCGCCATTCTAGATAAAGCATGCCAACTGTTAAGACATAGAGGGAACCAATCAATCCTAAAATTGGGGCGGCATATAACGTCGTGTTAAAGTAGGTCGTGGGAATGACGTTTTGAATTTGAGGGGTACCTGGTAAAGCATCCATTGTAAATGAGATAGCTCCCAAGGTAATAGTTCCCGGAATTAAACGCTTTGGAATATCTGCTACCATAAACAGTTTTTTGGCAAATGGATACACTGCAAAAGAAACAACAAATAAACTGACACCACTATAAGTTAAGATGGCACACAATAGCACAATTGTTAAGATCGTGCGCTTTGCGCCAATAACTTTGATTAACGTATTAGCAATTGATTCAGCTACACCAGTCATTTCCACTAACTTACCAAAAATTGCTCCCAGTAAAAATACTGGGAAGTAATTTTTAATAAATTCAACCATCTTTACCATAAAAATATTGGAAAAGAATGGAAGAATTTGCGCGGGTGAAATAAGGGCAACTGCCAACAGAGCACAAAGAGGGGCAAAAATAATCACCGAATGACCTTTGTACGCTGCAAACATTAGTAAACCGAGGGCTAATAAAATAATTAGAATCTCCATGTTCTTTTCACCTCAATTAGTTTAGTACATCGCTGTAACCATCTTCTTACGAGTATAAAAATTAACTCCATCTTTACCATTAGCATGTAAATCACCATAAAATGATTTTTTGTAACCAGAGAATGGGAAGAACGCCATTGGCGCAGGTACGCCTAGATTGATCCCAAGCATGCCTGAATCCATTTTGGTTCTAAATGTACGAACTGCTGCGGCACTGTCGGTATATAGACCAGCTCCGTTAGCAAAGTCTGACTTATTAGCCACCTCAATCCCCTCTTCAAGTGAGTCTACTCGAACAACGGATAGAACTGGTGCAAAAATCTCATCATTCCAAATCTTCATACCCGGCTTCACGTTATCAAAGATGGTGCCACCTAAAAAATATCCCTTTCCTTTCGTCGCCTTGTCTTGTCGTCCATCTCGTACAAGTGTCGCGCCTTCTGCAATACCACTTTCAATGTAGCCAATCGTTTTTTCTTTGTGAGCTTCACGAATCACAGGTCCCAGGAATACATCCTTATCTAAGCCATTCCCTACAATCATCTCATCTGCTGCAAGTTTCAAGCGCTCAACTAGCTCATCTGCAATCTCACCAACTGCTACCACAACAGCCGCAGCCATGCATCGCTCGCCAGCGGATCCAAAGGCTGCCGCTGTAATGTTTTTAACTGTTAAATCCATATCAGCATCTGGCATTACGATCGAGTGATTTTTTGCACCAGCTAAGGCTTGAACACGCTTGTCATGAGCCGCCGCCGTGTGGTACACATACTCGGCAACAGGTTGTGATCCCACAAAAGAAACAGCTTTTATTTTTTCATGTGTTAAAATGCCATTTACAACATCGTGAGCACCGTGAACAATATTAAAAACACCTGCTGGAAAACCCGCTTCTTCAATCAATTCAGCTAAACGATTAGCTAACAAAGGGGTTCTTTCCGAGGGTTTCAAGATAAAGGTATTTCCTGTTGCAATAGCCAACGGGAACATCCAACAAGGGACCATCATCGGAAAGTTGAACGGCGTAATCCCACCGACAACACCAATTGGGTAACGATACATAGCCGACTCAACTCCATTGGCAATATCTGGTAATAATTCGCCCATCATTAAACTTGGTGCCCCCGCCGCAAATTCCACATTTTCAATACCACGTTGAACTTCACCTTTGGCCTCAGATAGACTTTTGCCATTTTCCTTTGTAATAATTTCCGCTAATTCATCCCAGTGCGCCACCAATAATTGTTGGTATTTAAACAATAAGCGTGCACGGCGAGGAACTGGCGTATTACTCCACTCCTCAAACGCATTATCTGCAGCTTCAACAGCTGTTTCAAAATCTGCTTGATTCGAGAGTGGGACACGTGCCATCACTTCTCCTGTGGCGGGATTTGGTACCTCTTGTGTGTCAGTTGCAGTTGCAGCAACCCATTGACCATTAATATAATTTTTAACAATTTCTACCATGTTATGTCGTCTCCTTTAATTTTTATCTTTAGTTTGAAAAATCATAGTCGTAACATATTTTATATAGTTTCACGATTTCAGCATGTGTTGGAACACGAGGATTATTGCCTGGACTACCACTTGCAAGAGCATCTGTTGCCATTTTATCAATTGCAGCTTCAAACGCTTCCCGCTCTATACCCCATCCAGCTAAATTGGGAATCTCTAAATCAGCACATAGCTCTTTAACTGTCTTAATCAATTCTTCTGTTAATTCTGTTTCTGATTTGCCGGCAGTATTCTCCAAAATTAATAAGGCTAATTCCGCTAAATCTGTCATTGCTGCTTCCTTGGTAAACTCTAAAATGGCTGGTAGTAGCATCGCATTGGACACGCCATGTGGAACGTGGAATAACGCCCCTACTGGACGACTCATCCCATGAACCAAAGTAACCGAAGCGTTTGAAAATGCTACCCCTGCTTCTAAAGCCGCTATGGATAATTTCTCCCGTGCCGCAACATCATCACCGTGATTATAAACATGTTTAAGATTTTGAATAATGGTTTGAATCGCACTTTTTGAAAAAATTCGTGTCATCGGTTGCGCTTTTTTAGAAATATACGACTCCATAGCATGACATAGGGCGTCAATTCCCGTGGCAGCAGTCACATGTTTGGGTGCGGACATTGTCAACAATGGATCAACAATCGCTACTTTTGGTAAAAAGGCGTGTTGCTTAATCATCATTTTTATATCTGCCGTTGTATTCGTAATAACCGTAACATCCGTTGCTTCTGAACCAGTTCCTGCAGTAGTTGGAATAGCGATCAAGGGAATTGGCAAGACCTTTGCCAGAGTTTTCCCACCCATATAGTCACCAATATAACCACCGTTTGTTGCAACTACAGAGACAGCTTTAGCCGTATCAATACAGCTTCCCCCACCAATTGTCACTATCACATCAGCACTGAATTTTTGACAAATTTCTAACGCATCGGCAACGAAGGTATCCGTCGGCTCAGTATTGGCATCTAAATAAAAGGCACTTTCAATCCCATGAGCCTCTAACAACGTAACACATTGCTCTACATAACCTATTTTTTCCATAATTCGATCACTGACAATTAGGGCTTTTTTGCCAAACCTAGCTGTGATTTCGCCCAATTGCTTTAAAGAGTCTGCACCGTAGATAACGTGATTCGGCATTTCAAAAGTTGAAACATTAGTCATTTGATTTTCCTCCTATATACATATGTGACTCATTGCCACTCTATAATTGATCAAATTAAACTCTGCAGAGATTTACTTGTCATACTCTTAGAAGCAATTAGCGTGCCAACTTTTAACCCCCACTTACTAAAGGCTTTTTAGTTAGATACAGACTAATCAAAAATAAAAAAGCGTCCAATTTCTGGACACTTTCCAAATCATACGCCCAACTTTCGGACATTTTCTAAGCAAGTTGGTACTTCTTTATTTTTTCATATAGCGTTGAGCGGGAAATAGCTAATTTTTTTGCCGTCGCAGTTTTATTACCTTGAAATTGACTGAGTGCCTTAGCAATCGTTTCTTTTTCTTGCTGCTCAATCTGACTTAGCTGAACGTGCACTAATAGCTCTCCATTAGCCCTCTGTTCTGACATTATTCTACTAGGCAAATCTTTTACCTCTATAATTTGACCACTTGTTAAAGCAACTGCCGCCTCACAAAAGTTCAACAGCTCCCTAACATTACCTGGCCAAGAATAGCTAGTTAAAATCTGTAAAGCCGCGCTTGAAAGCTGCTTTTCCGTCACGCCTGCATACTCTGAAAATTTACGTATTCCCTTAACTAAAAATAATTCGATATCTTCTTGTCGTTCCTTCAAATCCGGCAGGTATAAGGGAATGACGTGAATACGGTAATACAAATCCTCACGGAATTTCCCCTCCTTGACTAGCTGTTCCAAATTTCGATGTGTAGCAGTGATGATTCGAACATTGACTTGCTTCTCTTCCGTAGAACCAACCCGTTCAATAGTTCGCTCTTGCAACACTCTTAATATTTTAGCTTGTAAGGTAAATGGCATATCACCAATTTCATCTAAAAAAATCGTACCGTCTTGTGCTAATTCAAACTTCCCTAATTTTCCACCACGCTTTGCATCTGTAAAGGCTCCTTCTTCATAACCGAATAACTCTGACTCCAACAAATTTTCAGGAATGGCCGAACAATTGACCGACACAAACTTCCCCTTAGAAAAAGCACTCATATCATGAATTGCTTTAGCAAAAACTTCTTTTCCAGTGCCGCTATTCCCACGAATCATCACATTAGACGCACAGGCAGCTGCCTTAACAGCTCGCTCTTTTGCAACCATCATTAAGGTCGATGTGCCTGTAATATTTTTTAGAATACTTTCCTGCTCTTTCTCTATATGCTGAGGCCCCACTAAATTTCGTTGTTTTTTGAGATTTAATCGCTGATAGATTTCTTGCATTTCAGAAATATTTTTAAAAACTAACATGCCAATCGCACCAACAACTTCCTGTTTTTTTACAATTGGAATCCGATGGACAACTAAGTCAAAACCCGCAATCCGTTGAACATAGCCCCGTTCCTCAATACCTGTTTTAGCTATGATGTGAAGTCGTGTATTTTCAATAACATCCACAACACGTCTCCCTAAAAGCTCCTCACGAGAGCGACTAATCAGACGACAATAAGTATCATTAATTTCTTGAATATAGCCTTGACCATTTACAACAACAATCCCCTCATACGCTGAATTTAGAACTAATTTTAGCGTTTCAGCATAATCTACTTGTTCTTTGATTCTATCAAGTCGTGAAGCGTTAGCACGAATAATATCTGTCCGAGTCATAATTCCAACTAAGAGACCTTTTTCGTTCACAACAGGTAAACAGCCCCCTTCTAATTGTGACGCTTCATCAATAGAAGCTTGAGGGCTGATAGTCTCACAGTCTTTCATCATGATTTCAGAAACAGGCAACGTAAAAACATCAGAATTAGAAATAAAATTCATAATCACTGTTTTAGAAATTAACCCTAAAAAATGTTGATTATCATCCACAACCGGAATACCAAAGATCGTATGATTATCTAAAATATCAATTGCTTGACTTACTAAAGCATTATCGCTAACAAAAATTACCTCTTTAGTCATCCAATTTGAAACAGGTTCGCTTCTTTTAAACGCTTCCATTTTTGTCATTTCCAAATTAAGCTCCTCCTTCTATATCGTGGCCACTCACACCTATATACAACTACTGCTTTTAGTGTCATTGGTTTCATCCTAACATAATAAGTTAGAGAATTGAATAGGAAAGAATGTGCCGATTGGTTAAATACAATGACAGAAAGTAAACAGTCCTTGTCGCTAGATCGGAAGAATCACGTAACACGCTTTTCGATATTAAAACTAGTGATAAAAATGGCCGATTATTTTTTCTCTTTTTAACAATAGAAGAAAGTTTCATCTAATCTAGAGCAAAAAAATACCCACTCAATTGAGTGGGTTAAAACACTGATAAATCAATGTTAATTTAATTATTTAGCTAATGCATCTTTAGCTTGGTCAGCTAATGCAGCAAATGCAGGAGCGTCGCTAATAGCTAATTCTGATAACATTTTGCGGTTGATGTCGATTTCAGCTAATTTCAAACCGTGCATCATTTTGCTGTAGCTTAAGCCGTTCATACGAGCAGCTGCATTGATACGTGCAATCCATAATTTACGGAAATCACGTTTCTTTTGACGACGATCTCTATAAGCATAGCTATAAGATTTCATCACTTGTTCTTTTGCTGTTTTGAATAATGTATGTTTTGAGCCGTAATAGCCTTTCGCTAACTTAAGCACCTTTTTACGACGTTGACGGGTTGTTGAACCACCTTTAACACGTGCCATGATAAATTCCTCCTTGAGTTCTGTTCATCATTTCGGAGTCTTCCTACGAAATGTTCTAATTGTAACGTTGTCTCACGTTAAAGCGAGAATCGATTTCAAATCTAACTACTATTTCAAGTAAGCTAACATTTGGCGTACGCGTTTGTAATCGCCTTTTGAAACCATGCTTGGTCGACGTAATTGACGACGTTGTTTCTTAGTTTTTCCGTGGAAACGGTGACTTGTAAATGCGCGGTATCGTTTTAATCCGCCACCACCTGTACGTTTGACACGTTTAGCTAGTCCGCGGTGTGTTTTTTGTTTTGGCATCTTAATTTCCTCCTCAGATCATCTTACTTATTACTTACTTTCGTTTTTTGGTGCTAACATTAGAAACATGCTTCTACCATCCATTTTTGGACGTTGCTCGATATCTGCGATATCTTTTGTTTCATCTGCAAATCTCATTAAGACATCCTGACCAATTTGTTTATGAGTAATTGCCCGGCCTCTGAAGCGGATTGACGCTTTAACTTTGTCACCTTTTTCAAGAAACTTACGTGCATGACGCAATTTTGTATTAAAATCGTTATCGTCAATTGTTGGACTTAATCTTACCTCTTTAACACTGATCACTTTTTGATTCTTGCGAGCTTCACGAGTTTTCTTTTGTTGCTCAAAACGATGCTTTCCGTAGTCCATAATACGAGCTACTGGTGGTTTAGCCGTCGGCGCAACCACTACTAAATCCAATTGAGCATCTTCGGCAATTTTCAACGCTTCCGCCTTAGATTTAACACCTAATTGTTCGCCTGTTTCTGAGATTAATCGTAGTTCACGTGCACGAATACCGTCGTTTACCATCATATCCTTTGCTATGGTCATTCACCTCTCTGTATGTATTACGAGTATTAAGACAGAAAAAAGAGTCTTTGTTTTCAAAGACCCCGCAAAATTTTTCAAAAAAATAGCCTAGCTACTTTCACAAAAATATCTGGCCCAGAGACATCGTCTGCTAAGGCGAGAAGCGGGTGCTTCTGCTTAATTCTCAACTTCACTAGTATAGCAAGTTTCATACTCGCTGTCAAATTATTTTTCAGCCGTTTTATAATAGCTCATAATAAAACGACTACTCTCGCCACTAAAAATCGATTGCACTTAGTCGTTCATTTATCTCGGCTAAAGAAGAATGACCTAACTCACCGCTCATTCGTGAATCTTCTAGTGGTGCATCATTAACTGTTTTTACACAATAGGATAAAAAGGCCATCGCCGAGCTCTTTTCAAACACTTCCTCAAGTAGAATTTTATGAATCCAGTCGTCACCAAAATCATAAATATAGGTTAATTTTTCTAAATATTTTTCAGGTAATTCTCTTAGTAGAACTTGCTCATTACTTAGTTCACCGTATTGAGTTCGAAAAAGATGTAAGTGCTCATCTTCCCACTCAAAAAGAGCCTGAATAACATGATGGAATGTCTCGAGCGTACTATTGCTAGGTACAATAACTCTACGCCAAATAGGCGGTTTAAATCCCTCTAGATCAATTCTAAATTGAAAATAGCTAACTTCTGGTTCTACTGATATTTTTTGTACTCTTGGCATTTGAATCACATTATTTTTCATTTTATTTTTAGCAACAGGTTCCGGTACATCTTGATTTAAAAATAAATCTTCGATCATCCCTGAGAAATCCATATCATTTGAGTCCGCCGACTTGGCCAACTTCTTAAAAAAGGTAAACATATTCACTTGGAAAAATAATAACATGTCAACATACTCATCCTTTGTTAAAACCTTCTCTGTATATAAAAAGTTGTAATACGATAATAAAGACACATAAATTTCTGAACCAAAATCCGGCTGTAATGAAAAGACCTCAGGAAAGATATCTAACAGAACACTTTTGATCACTTGCTTTTGCGTAAAATTAATAGTCTTACCATTACTAATATCAAACAAAATTTCATTTAAACTACAAACAACTTCTCGATGACAATCCTCATCTAAAATCATTAGCTCATCAATCACTCGATTTAGTTTTGTTTTAAAATATTTTTGCTCAAAACGCTTCAATTCGTTACCATTCATCATTTCCCCACCCGTCTCTCTCTAATGACTTCAGTATAGCACTTAAAAAACGTTAGCAATAGTCACTTTTACGAAAAAATAAGATATTCCCAAACTTATGCCCTACTATGATAAACTTATCTTATTAGCTCGAAACGAGGTGTGTAAATGAAAAAAATGAAGAAACCAATCCAACCCAAAATATCCGTTAACCACTTGGATCCTTTTTCAGGCTTTCTGGAAAATGATGAATTAATTATTAACAAACTAATTACCGAAGAAGATTTCTCCTATCAAGAGGCCTCTGCTGCAGGATTTCAAGGGTGTCTAATCACTAAAACAAACTTCAGTGGTTGCCAACTACAAGGTTTCGAAACTCAAGACATTGTATTCGAACATTGCGATTTTTCAAACGCCGTTATCATCGGTGGCTCTTTCCATCGAGTCCTCTTTAAAAACTGTAAATTAACGGGAACGAATTTTGCTGAATCCTTGCTTAAAGATTGTCAATTTATTGAATGTGTTAATGATTTTTCCTCCTATAGCTATGGTAGTTTAAAAATAGTTAGCTTTGAAAACTCTTCCCTCAAAGATAGTGATTTCCATGAAGTAAAATGGCAACATCTGCAAATTACGACTTGCAATTTAAGTGGCTCTAGTTGGTTTAATACTGAACTAACAAGCCTTAACTTTGCTAGCTGTTACTTTGACAAAATTGCGCTGTCCCAAGAGCTATTAAAAGGACTAACCGTTAACCAAGAACAGGCCTTAACCATCGCCTTAAGCCTTGGTTTAATCATAGACGAACCTCTTTAACGAAAAAAGCAACAAGTGTGAGAATTTACACACTTGTTGCTTTTTCAGTTAAGGACATGTATTTACATATTAGCGATTAATAAGTCAGCAAAACCAGAACACCTTACTTTTTCCGCACCATCCATCAAACGGGCAAAATCATAAGTAACGGTTTTATTCTCAATGGTCTTCTCAAGAGAGTTTACAATTAAATCAGCCGCTTCTTGCCAACCAATGTGCTCTAACATCAACGTTCCCGATAAAATCACTGAAGAAGGGTTCACCTTATCCTGTCCAGCATATTTCGGTGCCGTTCCATGAGTTGCTTCAAAAATAGCATGACCTGTTTGATAATTAATATTAGCGCCTGGTGCAATCCCGATTCCACCAACTTGAGCAGCCAGAGCATCCGAAATATAGTCGCCATTCAAGTTCATTGTAGCAACAACATCAAATTCATCTGGACGAGTCAAAATTTGTTGCAGAAAGATATCCGCAATTGACTCCTTAATGATTATTTTCCCAGCTTTCTCTGCTGCAGATTGCGCCTCATTAGCAGCCTCAATCCCTAACTCGTCTTTCAAGCGATCATACTGATTCCAAGTAAACACTTGCTCACCAAACTCGCGCTCGGCCAACTCATAGCCCCAATTTTTAAAAGCCCCTTCTGTATACTTCATGATATTTCCCTTATGAACCAATGTGACCGTTGCCTTATCATGAACAATTGCGTACTCAATTGCTGAGCGAACCAGACGTTCCGTGCCTTCTTTTGACACTGGCTTAACCCCAATACCACTCGTTTCTGGAAAACGAATACTCGTAACCCCGAGCTCATTTTGTAAAAATTGAATAAGCTTAGTTGCCTCTGCACTCCCTTCAGCAAATTCGATACCAGCATAAATATCTTCTGTATTTTCTCTAAAAATTACCATATCCGTTTTTTCAGGATGTTTAACTGGTGAAGGCACCCCTGTAAAATAACGAACTGGACGCAGACACACATAAAGATCCAATTCTTGCCGTAACGCCACATTCAATGAACGAATCCCACCACCAATCGGCGTTGTTAAAGGCCCCTTAATGCCGATCAGATACTCAGAAATAGTATCCAGTGTTTCCTTAGGCAACCATTCCCCAGTAGCTTCAAAGGCTTTCTCTCCAGCCAATACTTCTAGCCACTCAACCTGTCGTTGTCCGCCATACGCTTTTTCAATAGCAGCATCAAATACTCGTTGAGCTGCTTGCCAAATATCTGGTCCAATCCCATCTCCTTCAATAAAAGGAATAACAGGTGTATCTGGTGTTACAACCTTGCCATCTACCATCGTAATTTTACTTTCTGTCACTTAAACAACCTCCCGAGTCTCTTGTCGTTCTTCAATAGGTACATAAATCAATCCTAGTTCTCCCACATAATTAGAACGTGGACGAATTAACCGACTATTATTTTTTTGTTCATAGGTATGAGCTAACCATCCCGATACTCGACTCATCGCAAATATCATTGTAAAGAGATCCGAATCAATCCCCAAACAGTGATAAACTGTAGCCGAATAAAAATCCACATTGGGAATTAATCCTTTTTTTTCGCGAATAAAGGTTTCTACCTCAACTGAGATAGTGTACCACTTCTCTTTCTCTGTTCCAGCTGTCAGCTCTTTTGCCATAGTTTTCAAATATTTTTGACGAGGATCAACTGTCGTATAGACTCGATGACCAAATCCCATTATCTTTTCTTTCGAATCCAATTTCCCTTGTAGGTACTCTTCTGTGTCACCATGCTCATCAATGGCTTTCAGCATCTCAAAAACACGCTCATTAGCTCCACCATGAAGAGAGCCTTTAAGAGTCCCAATTGCTGTCGTAATGGTAGAATACACATCCGTTAAGGTTGAAGCGCAAACCCGCGCCGCGAATGTCGATGCATTCAGTTCATGATCCGCATGAAGAACTAACGCCCTATCCAATATTTTAATCTCAGTTTCTGTCGGCTCATGACCATCTAACATATACAAAAAATTAGCAGTGAAAGATAAATCACTACGAGGATGAATCGGATCAAGCCCTTGGCGTAGACGTGAAAAAGCTGCCACAATAGTAGGCATTTTTGCTTGCAATTTAATATTTTGAGCATAAGTACTTTCATTATCTGTTAACTCGGCATCCTTATCAAAAACGCCTAGTAATGAAACTGTACTTCGTAAAACACTCATCGGATGTAAATTTTCCCGACATTGAATTCTTAAACATGTTTCAACCGCCGCACCAATTTCCATATTACTTCTTAAATCAACAGAAAAATCAGTCAGTTCCGTTACCGTCGGCAAACGCAAATGCCAAAGTAAAAAAATCACTTCTTCAAACGAGGCCTCATTATCAACCAATTCCTTAATTGTATAACCAGCATAGGACAACGTTTCATCAATGATAGAACTTATCCTAGTCTCACAAGCAATTGTCCCTTCTAATCCCTCTTTGACTTCCATACGCTACCTCCTTCTTCTAAATAAATCCGAATACATTACGATGTTCGGATAAAGCTCTATCATTATCAGCCTCTTTTATGCTACTACATAAAAGAGGCTGATATAAAGCAGACTGCTATCTTAACTAAACTAATAACCGCTCTTCATTTTTATTGTGTCGCTTGTAACTTCTTGCGAATGACCATCGGTAAGATCCCTTGGTGTTTGTAATACCTAATATCTGCCTCAGCATCAAAACGAACAATCGCTTTAAACTCCGTTATAGTCCCATCATCACTAGTTGCCCGAACTGTCACTAGCTCTTTGATTCCTGCCTCTTTTGGTAGTTCTATCGCAATAGTTTCTGATCCAGTGAGCCCTAGACTATCCGCATCTTCACCTGACTGAAACTGCAAAGGCAAGATCCCCATCATTACCAGATTAGAACGATGAATTCGCTCATAACTCTTGGCAATCACCGCTTTTACGCCGAGTAATCGAGCACCTTTTGCTGCCCAATCACGAGACGATCCCATGCCGTAATCGTTTCCCGCTAAAATAACTGAACCAGTTTTATCCGCTTGGTATCCCATCGCCGCTTCATAAATCGATTGAACTTCCCCAGTCGGCCAATACGTTGTATAACCACCTTCTGTTCCTGCTGCAATTTGATTTCTAATCCTAATATTGCCAAAGGTCCCTCGCATCATCACCTCATGATTACCACGCCGTGAACCATAGGAATTAAAATCTTTTGGCGCTACACCCTGCTCTTGCAAATAACTTCCCGCTGGCGATCGCATAGCAATCGCTCCTGCTGGCGAAATATGGTCCGTCGTCACAGAATCACCAAATTTCGCTAAAACTCGTAAATCGGCCAAATCATCTAATTCGCCAGCTAATTCACTCATCTCTTCAAAAAACGGCGGATTAGCAATATATGTTGAATTAGGTTGCCAATTATAGCTCGCTTCAGTTGTCGTTTCAATGTCATTCCATTCCTCATTTGAACTAAAAACACCGGCATAGTACTCTTTGAAAAGCTCTGGGGTAACAAACTTCTTAATATAAGCCTTAACCTCATCATCTTCTGGCCAGATATCCTTCAGAAATACTGGTTGACCATCTTTACCTATCCCTAAAGGTTCGTTGACCAAATCAACCATTATATTACCAGCTAAAGCATATGCTACAACCAAAGGAGGCGAAGCCAAATAGTTAGCTTTAACTAATGGATGAATCCGCCCTTCAAAGTTACGATTACCACTTAAAACAGACCCAACTAATAAATCATTTTCCGTAATGGCATCCGAAATCTCTTGTTTAAAAGGTCCTGAATTTCCGATACAGGTCGTACAACCGTAACCAACGACATCAAAGCCTAACTTGGCTAAATCTGGCAACAAACCAGCATCCGCTAGATAGCCTGTCACAACCTTGGAGCCTGGCGCTAAAGAAGTCTTAACTGTTGGCTTAACAGTCAGTCCTAATTTAACTGCATTTCGTGCTAATAACCCCGCCGATAACATCACGAAAGGATTAGACGTATTAGTACAACTGGTGATTGCCGCAATAGTTACATCTCCTGTGCCAAGATCTGTTTCCTTCCCCTCAATAGTCAGCGACACACGCTTATCTAACTCCGTACTCGCTAAGCCAAAGCCTTGATTCCCTTCTGGCGCTACAACAGCTGCTTTAAAACTTTCTTTCATTTCTGACAAAGGTATCAAGTCTTGCGGGCGTTTTGGCCCTGCCAAATTGGACTCTACTTCACTTAAATCTAACTCGATAACAGTCGTATAATCCGCCTCAAGTTCTATATTATAAAATAAATCATTAGCTTTTAAGTAAGCTTCGGTTAAACTAATTAGCTCTGGTGAACGACCTGTTAAACTCATGTAGTTTAGGGTTTCTTGGTCCACCGGAAAAAAGCCACAGGTAGCACCATATTCTGGCGCCATATTAGCAATTGTTGCACGATCGGCCAAAGTCAATTCTTGAATTCCTTCGCCAAAAAATTCGACGAACTTCCCTACTACTTTCGCTTCCCGTAACACCTGTGTGACTTTTAAAGCCAAATCTGTCGCAGTTGCTCCCAATTGTAAATGGTTAGTTAACCGTACACCAATCACTTCTGGCGTTGGAAAATACGACGGCTCTCCCAACATACTAGCCTCAGCCTCAATACCACCAACACCCCAACCAAGAACTCCTAATCCATTAATCATGGTTGTATGCGAGTCTGTCCCAACCAAACTATCTGGATAAAGTTGTGTTCCCTCTGCTGTTTCTTTTGTTAATACAACATCAGACAAATATTCAATGTTCACCTGATGAACAATACCAGTAGCCGGTGGCACTACTCGGTAGTTATCGAAGGCGTGTTGTGCCCATTTCAAAAATTCATAACGTTCATTGTTACGTTCAAACTCTATTTTCATGTTAGCTTCCAACGCTTCTGGACTGCCGTAACGATCCACCTGAACAGAGTGATCAATAACCAGATCGACAGGAATTTCAGGGTTAATCTGTTCTGCTTTTCCTCCAAGCTTAACCACTGCTTCTCTCATCGAGGCCAAATCAACGACTGCTGGAACACCTGTAAAATCTTGCAGAATAACTCGTGATGGCTTAAAAGGAATCTCCCCCTCACTCTGACTTGGATTCCAGTTTGCCAATGATCGAATGTGCTCTTCTGTAATGTCAATCTGATCTTCCTGACGCAGTAATGACTCCAACAAAATCCGGATAGTGTAAGGGATCTTGTCTAAAGCGATGCCTAGCTCCTCAGCAACCGTTGCTAAATGGAAATAAGTGTAGGGCTGTTGATTAATGATAATCCCCTTTTGACTTTTTTCACGAAATGTTTTCATTTCTTCTCACCACTCCTTTCAAAATTTAAGCACTCCTCCTGATATTGGAGTCTAATAGAATTAGTATACACTTTTTATTTCTAATTGTAAATTAATGGTTTTCTCATCTTTTTCATTAAACACTCATAAACAAAAAAAGTAGCAAAAGTTTTTCAACTTCGCTACTTTTTTGACATTTTCTTACTTTTCTATTCAAAAAGGGACTGTGACATAAGTCACGCCCCATTTTTGATTCACATATATTGCGCGATAAACGCGTTCCAAAAAGTCTGCTCTCTTGATCTATCGCCTATTTAGTTTCGCCAGTTTTTTCGTCTTTCAACATCGCTTTGCGAGAGGCGTTTACACGGCCCATTTTATCAATTTCAGTTACTTTAACTAAAACTTCATCGCCTAGTTTAACTACATCTTCGACATTATTAACACGTTCATTAGCTAATTGAGAAATATGCACTAATGCATCTTTACCTTTAATTAGGTTAACAAATGCCCCAAATTTTTCAACACGGACAACTTTCCCTAAGTAAACTTCGCCAACAACAACTTCTTTTGTTAATTCTTCAATGATTGAGATAGCTTTCTTAATCATCGCCGCATCTGCAGACGCAATACTGACATTACCATCTTGATCGATATCAATTTTAACACCTGTTTCATCGATGATCCCATTGATTGTGTCGCCACCTTTACCAATAACATCTTTGATTTTTTCAGGTTTGATTTGAATCATTTCAATCTTCGGAGCGTATTGACTTAATTCTTCGCGAGGCTCTGCAATTGTAGCCGTTAAGACATCTAAGATCTCCATCCGCGCTTTTTTAGCTTGCGTCAATGCTTCTGTTAAGATTTGTTCAGTGATACCTTCGATTTTAATATCCATTTGTAAAGCAGTAATCCCATCTTTTGTACCAGCAACCTTAAAGTCCATATCACCTAAATGGTCTTCTAACCCTTGAATATCGGTTAAAATAGTATAGTTATCGCCATCCATAACAAGTCCCATTGCAATCCCAGCAACTGGAGCTTTAATTGGCACACCAGCATCCATTAAAGCTAAAATACCACCACAGATACTTGCTTGAGAAGACGAACCGTTAGATTCAAGTACTTCTGATACTACTCGAATCATATACGGGAAATCCTCTTCCGACGGAATAACTTGCGCCATCGCTCTTTCACCTAAGGCACCATGACCAATTTCACGACGACCAGGGCCACGTGATGGACCCGTAGATCCCACTGAGAATTGTGGGAAATTATAATGATGAATAAATCGTTTGCTCTCTTCAATTCCTAAGCCATCAATAATTTGATGCTCACCCAGAGGCGCTAGCGTCACAACTGATAAAGCTTGAGTTTGACCACGAGTAAACAAACCAGATCCATGAACACGCGGTAAAATTCCTACCTCGCCTTCTAAAGGACGAATTTCATCCACTTTACGACCATCAGGACGCACCTTATCAATGGTGATTAAACGACGAACTTCGTTTTTCTCCATGTCTTCTAAAATTTGGCGTACTTCTTTTAATTTTTTAGCCGAGTCTGCCTCATTAGCTAATTTTTCTTCATATAGTGCATAAATTTCAGCCTTAAGCGCTTCAATGTTCTCTTCACGCGCTAATTTTTCTTCCGTTTGAATCGCAGCAATCATCTGATTTTTGTACGCAGCATTGATTTCTGTTTCCAACTCTTCAGAAACTTGTAGCAAAATGATTTCCATTTTTTCTTTGCCGATTTCAGCGGCAATTTTCTCTTGGAAAGCCACTAATTCTTTAACTGCCGCATGACCAAATAACAGCGCACCAAGCATGTCTTCCTCTGATACTTCTTTCGCACCACTCTCAACCATGTTGATCGCATCTTTTGTACCAGCAACAGTTAATTCAATATCAGATAATTCTGCTTGCTCAACCGTTGGATTTAGCACATACTCACCATTCACGCGACCAACGTTAACTCCTGCAATTGGGCCGTTAAATGGGATGTCTGAAATTGACAATGCTAATGAAGACCCAAGCATTGCAGACATTTCTGGCGTGCAATCCTGTTCAACACTCATCACGACGTTAGTAATTTGGACATCATTACGGAACCCTTCCGCAAACATCGGGCGGATAGGACGGTCAATTAGGCGAGCTGTTAAAGTCGCACGTTCACTTGGACGTGCCTCACGCTTGATAAATCCACCTGGAATTTTACCAACCGCATACATTTTTTCATCATAGTTAACTGTTAGTGGAAAAAAATCCACATCTTTCGGCGCTTTTGAACCAACAGCAGCACTTAATACAACCGTGTCTCCATAACGTACTAATACTGAGCCATTTGCTTGCTTAGCTAAATGACCAACTTCAACTGATAGCGGACGTCCGCCCCAGTCCATTGAGAATACTTTTTTTTCTGAACTCATCTTTTGCTCCTTTTCTTTTCGAAAAGCGTGAGTGGGCTACTAAACAAATGTCAACACCCAACAACGGCTTTGTTGACAGCTCTCATTTGCATAGTAGTATCACTAAACACGATTTCGAAAATTTGATTTTTTACATAAATACTAAAAGAAAGCAAGATCCATAACGAACCTCACTTTCTTAATTATGTCCGATTTGATTAACGACGTAATCCTAGACGTTGGATTAATTCGCGGTAACGAGCGACATCGTTGTTACGTAGGTAAGCTAACAAATTACGACGGTGTCCAACTTTTTTCATTAGTCCACGATAAGAATGGTGATCTTTTTTGTGAACCTTAGAATGCTCATTTAAGTGATTAATTTCAGCAGTTAATACCGCAATTTGCACTTCTGGAGAACCAGTATCTCCTTCATGACGAGCATACTCTTTAATGATTTCGTTTTTCATTTCTTTTGACATTGCCATCTTTTCCACCTCTTTCTGATAAATTCGTCCCATAACTGAGTAGGCCGTAGGTGACTCGACTAACCAAGTAATAGGCGGTACAATCTATTAATCGTACAGTATTACTTTACATGAATCGGATAATAAAAGCAAGCAGTTTCTACCTCTCTTTTACGGAAAATCACTAATAGCTAATCTATCTTTTTCCGTTCCCCATGTGGTATAATGTAGTGATGAAAACGCACAAGGAGTGAGAGTTTAATGATTACAATGGACAATATCATTCGTGAAGGTCATCCTACTTTACGAAAAATTGCCGATGACATCACCCTTCCTCTAACAGAAGAAGAACGTGAACTCGGTAATGAGATGTTAACTTTTTTAAAAAATAGTCAAGATCCTGAAATTGCTGAAAAATATGATTTAAGAGGTGGAGTAGGCTTAGCCGCGCCACAATTAGATGTATCAAAACGCCTGATTGCGTTGCATGTACCTAGCACTGATCCAGATGTATCAGCCCCATCATTAAGTACTGTTATGGTGAACCCTAAAATCATCAGTCATTCGGTTCAAGATGCATGCTTAAAAGACGGTGAAGGCTGCCTATCTGTTGACCGTGATGTGCCTGGTTATGTTGTTCGCCACTTAAGAATTACGGTTTCCTACTTTGATATGGATGGGATTCAACATAAAATTAAACTAAAAAACTACGAAGCAATCGTTCTTCAACATGAAATCGACCATATAAACGGGGTTATGTTCTTCGATCATATTAACGAAGCCAATCCTTATGCAGTTAAAAACGACGTAGTCATCATTGAATAAACGAGTAAAAAAGTGTTTTGGTTTAATCCAAAACACTTTTTTATCAAATCAGCTTTAATTTCTTGGCTGCGTGCCAAATACCGTGGTCATCATGACTTTTAGTCACAAAATTCGCGTACCCTTTGACGTAATCAGTCGCATTTGCCATTACAACCCCTGTACCAGCAAATTGAACCATCTCAATATCATTTTCGCCATCACCAAACACGATAACATCCTCTGACGAAAAACCTTCCTTCTCTGCTATTAATTGCAAAGTGACTGCCTTAGAACTGTTACTCGGCACAGCATCCATCGCAGCGTCTCCCCAGCGAGTAAAACGAAGCGATTCAAATTCCCCTCGAAACATCCGCTCTTCTTCTCTATCACAAAAAAGAATAGCCTGATAAATTGCTTCTTCTGCCTCGATATCAAAATCGTAAGAAGGCCTATTTTTATTAAAAGCTTCTTGCATCTCCGCATTACGCTCATGAATAAACGGTCCCTGTTGCTTCACCTCATGCATTGTCTGATACAGCAAATCAATTCGCTTCTCATTTGCTAAGTTGACCAATTCTTTCAGCTCACCCTTATCCAGCGGATTACTGTGAATCTGCTGATGGTCTAAAAACGCATAGCCACCATTACATAATAAATAGTTTGATAAACCAACCTGTTCTATCACCTCTTTAGCAGTTGCTAAGCTACGTCCTGTCGCTATTGTTACCAGATGACCAGCCTCTTTCAAGGCTTCTATTACTTCTTGAGTGCTATCTAACACCTCATGCTGAGAAGTCAATAATGTGCCATCAATATCAAACGCAATTAATTTTCTTGTCAAAAAACTTCCCCCTTAATTCAAATGCTTTGATGCCTCACGTACTGCTAAAGGGCTCAGTTGATGCTTAGCCAAAAACGCTTTAACCCAATTAGGGTCTGTTTTACTATACTGGCGCAGAGTCCAACCAATCGCTTTTTGAATAAAAAATTCATCCGTCTCCCGATCTTTTAAAATCGCCTTTTCTACCAACATTAAATCTGTGTTTTCCTTCTGCATCAATTGCAAATTGATTGCCACACGCCGCATCCAAAAATCCTCACTACTGTGGAAATGATGATAAATTTCTTGTAACTCCTCTGGAAATAATTTAATCCGTAAACCAAATACTTTACGCCATGCATCCACACTGTCCCACCACGCTTTTTGCGAGACGTATTCTGCCAGTTCACTCATCTCAGTCTTGCTAAAGCGGCTAACGTTAGTAACAGCTAAATCAATCGCTATGTATTGATACTCACGCTCAGGTAACCCATAATAATCACTGATTGCTGACATAACTTCCGAGGTAGGTACTTTTTTACTTTCTTTCATTACTTCTTTACAAGCAGCTTTCCTTTGTGGCGCTTGTAATCCTAAAAAAGGATAACGATTTTTCATATAAGCAGCCATCTGCTCTTGATTATCGAGATTAACTGGCAAAGTAATTAATTCCATCTAAAATCATCCTCTCTACCTATTATATATGCCTAAAGTAAGCCACTAAATACTTGCATCACTAAAGGAGCAACAAATACTGTCACTAATCCAGTCACACCAATCGCTAGACCAGACATTGCGCCCTCAACTTGGCCTAATTCCATCGCTTTTGATGTACCAATCGCATGAGCAGAGGTCCCTAAAGCAATACCTTTAGCCACAGGTTCTTCTATTTTGCTCCATTTTAGCACAGTTGGCCCAAACATTGCGCCAATAATCCCCGTGATAATTACCACAATAATCGTCACTGTTGTAATCCCACCCATTTTGGCTGAAATCTCAATGGCAATTGCCGTTGTCACTGATTTAGGTAATATAGATGCCATCAACTCTTGATTGTAATGAAAAAGAACAGATAAACAAGCAGTCGTCAATGTGCTAACCACTGTTCCTGCAATAATCCCCACTAAAATAGACCGAGCATGATGTTTTAGTAAATGAAACGATTGATATAATGGAATCGCCAGTGCTACCGTCGCTGGTGCGATTAACATATTAAGCATTCCGCCCCCAACGTAATAGTCCTCATAAGTAATCCCTGTCATTTTCAAAAAGAAAATAACTACAATAATCGAAATAATTAAGGGATTTAAGATTGGTAGCTTGAATCTAACTGCCAAACGGCGGGCAGCGAGAAAAACAGTAATAGATAGAATCAGCCCAAATAAAGGATTACTCGTCAATTCTTGTAACATGTCCAGCTTCCTCCTCTTCATCTAATTCAACCAAATCACCTTCAAATTTTCGCTTAACCGCTTGAACGATACGTCCTACTACTACCATCGTTAAAAGTGTCACAATAAATGTTGCTAATAGAAGCGTCCACCACGTATCACGTATCACTGGGAAAAAGACCATAATCCCCACACCTGCTGGCAAAAATAGAATACTTAAATTATCTAATAAAAAAACACCTACAGTCTCGACATCATCCACTTTAACTACCTTAAAATACAAAGCAGCGAATAATAGTAACATCCCAATCACGCTACCTGGCACAGGCAAATGAAACATTTTTGATACAATCTCACCTGCATAGGTAAAACTTATTATTAATAGAAACTGTTTAAATAACTTCATTTGACGATTCCTCCAAACTCTTCCCATCCATTATATAGCAGAACCCTCATAATAAAAATGAAAATATCATTATTTTTCACTTTTATTTCATTATTTTAATTAAGGCATTTTTTATAAAAAATACGGCTAACTCATTCTAAAAATCATCAGCTTAGTAATTCAAGCTACTGATAATCCCTTGACCTAACCTATCATTATGAGGTATACTAGACTTTGTGTAAAATAAGCAGCTAGAAGATAAGTAACTCGTCAACAGTTTAACGCCCTATTGGGTTCAATTGCGTAACCACGGCTGCAAGGGGTGAAGATTGAAGGTTGAACTGAACGAATACTAAATTTTCAGAAATTATTTTACTCCAAAAAAACCATTATTGGAGGAATTTTAAATGTCACGTTATACTGGACCAAGTTGGAAAGTTTCACGTCGCCTAGGTATTTCATTATCAGGTACTGGTAAAGAATTAGCTCGTCGTCCTTATGCACCAGGTCAACACGGACCTAACAGCCGCGGAAAGAAATCTGAATACGGCTTACAAATGGCTGAGAAACAAAAATTACGTAACATGTACGGCATGAACGAACGTCAATTCGTTAATACATTTATTAAAGCTGGTAAAATCAAAGAAGGTAAACACGGTGTTAACTTCATGATCTTACTAGAGCAACGCTTAGATAACGTTGTTTACCAATTAGGGTTAGCGACTACTCGTCGTCAATCTCGCCAATTAGTAAACCATGGCCATATCTTAGTTGATGGCAAACGTGTAGATATCCCTTCATACCATGTTGAAGTTGGTCAAGTGATTTCTGTTCGTGAAAAATCTAAAAACTTAGTCATCGTTAAAGGAGCAGTTGAATCTGCTTTGGGCCGTCCTGGCTACATCACTTTCGATGAAGAAAAATTAGAAGGTGGCTTAAGCCGCTTACCTGAACGTGAAGAGCTAACTCAAGAAGTTGATGAAGCTTACATCGTTGAATTCTACAACAAAAAACTATAAGATCTGTTCTTACGAATCTATCAAACATCTTTTCTCATTTTTGGGAAAAGATGTTTTTTTGTAAAAAAATAAGCAGTCTGACGACTGCTCATCTTCATTTCCCCAATTTAACTGTTTCTTTATAGGTCATCCCCGAATCCAAGGTTACCTGTAGTACAATTATTTGATTTTTAACAGTGTAAGAAACATTTCCAATATTATAATAGTACTCACCTGTTAAGAGGTTTCCCTCTTCATAACGTTTCTTCACCCTTGCCAATGTCATCGCTTCTAACGTTTTCCCCTGATAAAAATGTTTCGTTTGCTGATATAAACGCATCTCATTGCGATAGCTCTTTAACTTCTGACTAAACACCAAAGTAAAAATTAATAGCAACACCAAAACAGAAGGGAGTATCCCCCCTGCCCACTTATTTTGCCTGCCACTGAGGGAAAATCGCTTGATATTCTTTTTTATCACTAAAAACCACATTCATACTAACCCCCATATCCCCATCAGTATAAATAACACTCTCAACATTTTCTAAAAGTAACTCTGTTCCGCCCGCTTTTCGCTTACGAATTTTCTTCTGTTTATGGTCAATCATAATAACCTGATTACTAGCCAGCTCTGTAAATAAAAGAGTGCCATTCTCACTCCTGATAAATTCCCATTCTCGAGAAACATTCTCCATATTCATAACAAATAAATGCCACCCAAGAGACGAATCTAATCCCTTACGTTGATTAGCAGTTAATGCCCCTTCTATTTGTATCAACCAACTAAATGACAGTAAAATCAATGCCATAATCAGTAGAGAAACTAGACACTCAATTAGAGTAAAGCCACCATGCCAACTACTACTTATCCGTCTGCGAAAGTAGTTCAATCTCAACTACCTCCCCCTCCAACTCTAAGATGATTTTAGTCAATTCCCCTTTAATAAACTGTCCTTTCGCCGAAATTATTTGGCCGTAGCTCCGCTTATCAATAAAGTCCACTCGCCCGTTAAGGTAATAACTCATAGCCAGTTCATTGGCGTAGCGATAAACTTCCATCTTTTTTCGATTCTCTTGCTTTTTCATTTCAACAAAAATCATCAAAGGGATCAATTGTAACAGAATCATTGATACCACCGCTAATGCTAAAATGCTTTCAAATAAGACATATCCCCTATATTTTCCCCGTTTTAATCGTATATCGACCACTTCCTATCTGATAAACATACTCAACAAATCGCGTATTATTCAGTTCAAAACGAAATGTATGGGCTTGCTTGACATTACCTGTTCGGCCTGAAAAACTTAAGCTTGTTTGTCTCTGCACACTAATCCCTTTTGGTACTATAACCGTTTCATTTAACCTCATACCATTTTCTTGAAAAAACTCAAACTCAATCAACCGAGTTTTTTCTTTACTCAATACTCGCGTTTCTTTTTGATAGACAATGGCTGATTGTTGGGTTTGGATTAAGCGCTGCTCAAATTCTTCAAAAAAGGCTTGATAACTCACTCGCTCTTGCCATTTCATCACTTGAAGCATAGGCAAACTAACCACAATTGTCACAATCAACAACACCAAAAGCGACTCAATTAAAGTAAACCCCTGATAACGCTCACTTCGATCTAAGATTTTGTTCTTCCTCATAACCTAACTTCGCTTTGGCTTCCGTTACTTGTTTCCCAGTTAAATATTTCTTTTCTTTCAATAAATTAAGTGTAATTTTTCCTCCTACCGCTACTTCTTCATTCAATTCATACATTTCAACTTGAGTCTCAACCACTTTTGCAAATGCCACATTCCCATCTTTTTTAATTTGGGTACTCTTTCCTGCTAAACTTGGGACAAACAACAACACCAAAACAGCAATAACAAGCAACACAACTAACATTTCTACTAAAGTAAAGCCTGCATATTTCTTTTTCTTCTTTATCATAAACTATCTCCCATCTCCTCATAAATTGGTAATAATAAGGCGCCATAGACCGCCACAATTAATAACGCTACAAAAATGAAAATCAACGGCTGTAACCATGCCATTAATCGTTCAATTTTTCGCGATAATTGCTCCCAAAGACGATTACTATAAATAATTAATTCATCTCCCAGCTTTCCTTTGGCCTCCCCTTGTTGGATAATTCCTGACAATTCTTGCAGAAAAAAAGGCCAACGACCAACCTGTATATGAATCGCATTTCCTCCCTTCAATTCTCGACTCAATTGATTAGCCACTTCTCCCATTAATCTAGTGCTATCCTCTCCTCTCATGATAGTCAAAATTTGCTTCATCTCTAAGCCTAAATTCAATAATTTACCTAACTCCCCAGCAAAAAATGACGTATAGTAATAGCGAAAAAGTCGACCAAAAATCGGTAGTCTCATTAAAAAAGTACTTCGACTAATAGCCGATCTACGCTTAAAATAGAACCTAATTCCAGTAAACATCGCCCCTCCTAACACAAGTAGCCCCAATACAATCGTTGGACCATACTCAATAACAAGAAAGCCAACATTAGTCGATGAATCTTTGTCGCTATAAGTCCCCAGTTGTGGTAATAATAACCACTTCATCATTAAAATAACACCTAGTAAAAATATCACTAACATCAAAGGATAAGCTAGCACCTTAACACCTTGTTGTCGTTGTTTCTCACGATCACTTAGTTGCCTCCCAATCTGAATTAGCGTCCCACTTAAATCACCGTGAACCTCTGCTAGACGTAATTGTGTGACATAAGCATTTGGAAAATGTAATTCTTTAAAGCTTTGATATAACAAATTTCCTTTAGCTAATCGATGTTCAATTAGCTGAACTGACGGTCGCTCTTTTGGCACTATCTGCCCCATAAAACGCAAGCTTTCTTGCAATGTAAAGCCATTAACTAATAAATCGCCTAACAATAACACAAATTCGCGTTTACGTTGATTTGATAATTTGATAGCCCTTTCAGCTTTCTTTTTCATAGGTTTCTTGCGAAATATAGCCCAAAACCCACGCTTTTTGAAGGCTTTTTTGCCACGTTTTTGAGACATTGCGTGGCCATCTTCCCTTTTCCGCGAAAATGACATCAAACATCACCCCACTTCCACCACTTTGACAATAGGGTGAACAACCGCCCACACAATACGGGCAAACCATCGGCAATAATCGCTGATAAACAATCCCTTTTAAGCACTGTCTCATCTCCTCCTTAGCCACTCCCAACTCTAGTAAACGTGGTACAATACTTTCTTTATTTAATCCATGAATAGTAGAAAAAATAGTATGACCAGTCAGGGCTCCACGTATTACTGCCTGAGCAGTTTCATGGTCACGAATCTCACCGACAATCAAAATATCTGGGCGATGACGCAAACACACCTTAACTAACTTCTCATAGCTGAGCTTTATTTTTTTATTCACCTGCAGTTGCAAAAAGTCTGAATCCTTAATTTCAACTGGATCCTCAATTGTAATAATCTGTTTATTCTGTGTCCCCAATTGCTTTGCCAACCGATACATCGAGGTTGTCTTACCTGAACCTGTCGAGCCTGAAAATAAAAATAAACCAGTTTTTTTGACAGCTTCTTCAATCACCGGTAAGTCTCTTGGAAAAAAGACAACATACTCTTTTTCACTTGTAAAATCATGCAAGAGGCGGATGACAAGACTTTCTCTATTTTGAAAATCCCCAACAGTTGAAAAACGTAGTCGTCTTACTTTCGACAAAACAACCTTACTCCCCGCCCCAACCTGACTGCGCCGTTTTTCAGCCACATCCATATCTGCCATATACTTAAAATACAGAATTAGTTTTTCACCATTTTCCTGAGATAATTTTCCATAATTGACTTTGCCATGATGATGCCGAAATGCAACATCATATCCTACCTCAATTGGAAATATATAAATATCACTGGCCTTATGACTAAATCCAACACCCAATAAGCGCTTGCCATACCTACTAATATTCATGCCTCTCACCTCTCTTTAATCTATTTCGATAAAAAAACACTTTTTTGTTAAATTTTAAAAAAAAAGAACCGATTCTCCCGTATGGACAATCGGTTACTCTTATTAATCTGTCATTAAATCAGCAATTTTATCTGGAATCATCACCACATTTGTTTGTAACAAGGCCTCACCGTACTCGGGATCGATACACGCATCCCAGTATTTTAGATGCTGCTTATCCACATCAAATTCTGACTCAGTAACGCTTATCTCATCTTCACCTTGAACTGAAAACCAGTAAAGATAGGTAACGCCTGCAATCGTTTCTTGAAAAATAGCTTCCACGTACATCTTCTCTTGTTCTAAAGTAAGCAAAACCTCTGATAGATGTTGCTCCAAAAAAGCCATCCATTCATCGACTAATGCTTCTTTATCAGGTAACACACGATAACGACTCAATTCTGTTGTTGCCATCCTTTATTCCTACATTTCTGCCGAAGTAAATACATTTGAAACATCGTCGTCATCTTCCAATGCGTCAATCAATCTTTGTATTTTTTCAGCCGTCTCTTCGTCCACCTCAATCAATGTTTGCGGCACCATTGTTAACTCAGCCTGAGCTAACTGATATCCTTCCGCAGTCAAAGCATCCCGAACACTTGGAAATTCACTTGGCTCAGTGTAAATCTCAAAAACCTCAGCTGAAGTTTCTAACTCTTCTCCGCCGGCCTCCAAAACACTCATCATCATAGTGTCTTCATCGACATCTAAGCCCTCACGGTCAATGGCAATGTACCCTTTACGGTCAAACATATAATTAACAGAGCCCGTTTCACCCAGTGAACCACCATTTTTATTAAACGCTACTCGTACATTTGTCGCAGTTCGATTACGGTTATCTGTTAATGTGTAAACTAAGATAGCGACCCCTTCTGGCCCATACCCTTCATAAATAACCTCATCATAATTTTCACCTTCACCAGCAGCGCTCGCTTTCTTTATAGCCCGCTGAATATTATCATTTGGCATATTTGCCGCTTTAGCCTTATCAAGAACCATCCTTAAAGACGGGTTTGAGTCTGGATCAGGCCCACCACTTTTTGCTGCCATATACAATTCTCGAGACAACTTTTGAAAAATCTTGCCACGCTTTGCATCCTGAGCATTTTTTCTACCTTGAATATTCTTCCACTTAGAATGTCCTGCCATTCCTTACACCCTCTTTCACTTAATGTAGGCTACGCCTATTAGTACCTCTTCTATTTTAACAAAGATGCAGACTTACGGCAAAGGCTTTCAGTCTGTCATAAAAAAAGAACGCTAGGCATCGCCTACCGCTTCTTTTTTCTTTTTTTGAACTGACTGATCGCTATCACGATCAAACAACAAACAATTGCCGTTAAAGCTCCCATGCTATCTAACATCACATCTTGAAACAATGGTGTCCGACCACCTGTCAACATTTGATGAAATTCATCCAAACCAGCATACCCTGTTGCCGCTAACCAGCTCACTAAAGCCGTAATACCACTATTTTTTATCCGTGGCTGTAAGCCCAAAAACCATGAACCACCAAGAATAAAATAGGTCCCAAAATGAGCGCCCTTACGAATAAAAAACTCAACAAAGCCAAAATAACCGCTCTCCTTAATGCTTACCGGGCTATCTGCATAACTAAAGCTAATCTTACTTAAGCTTTCTTTAAAGGGCTGATTCTTTAATAATTTTTCCAATAAGGACAATTGAGACTGCTGCTCATAGGTTTGAGATGAGCTAATAAAAAGGACAATCATCATCACAATTGCCACCCCTATATAGATATTACCATTTTTAAACTGTTTACTTTTTGCCACATCCATCATCTCCTTGCCCTCTTTAATCCTACAAAAAATTCGAATAATTAGCAATTGATTTCTGCTTATTCTTTTCCCATTATGACTTTTTTAGCTTATAATAGGAAGTAATTTGAAAGGAGCGACATTTATGACGAACTATTCACTTACTTGGGATTTAGACTCAATTTTTCCTGGCGGCAGCAGTTCACCTGAACTACAAGCCCGTTTAGATTTATTAAAAGACCAAATCACTGCTTATGGCACTAATGTAACGGATTGGGAGCCCGAAAAAGATTCCCCTGCCTTTAATTTATTTACAAAATTAATTGCTGAATCAGATACCATTCAAAAAGGATTCTCCGAAACAAGCAGCTTTATTAATGCTATCCAATCGGCTGATGTCCACGATAAAAAAACCAATACATTATTTGGTATCCTACACACATTAGGTACAAATTTTAGCAATGCCGAATTAATTTTTGTAAAAAAACTTACTGCTATTTCAGATGACCAATGGGCACTACTGCTTCAAACTGACCTAGCTCAAAAACAAGGCGTCACTTTTAATTTGGAGGAAACGCGCCGTGAAGGTAAAAAACTTCTGAGTGAAGCCGAAGAAAATATCATTAACCACCTATCCGTTGATGGTTTCAATGCTTGGAGTTCTCATTATGACACTATTGTCGGATCAATTGAGATTACTTATAATGGGGAGAAGCTCTCAGCTGGCCAAGCTTTTAATAAAATGATGGGCGATCCTGATGCAGCAGTTCGCAAGGAGTTATTCGACCTTTGGGAAGCTACTTGGGCTGAGAAAGCGCCTATCTTTGCTGACACTCTTAATCATTTAGATGGATTCCGAATCACTAATAATCAGCTGCATGGCATTGAAGATCACTTAGAAAAACCGCTTCAGTACAACCGAATGAAAAAGGAAACATTAGATGCTATGTGGGGTGCGATCGGTGATAATAAGTCATTCTTTACTGAATTCTTAACGCGAAAAGCACAGCTATTCGGCAAAGAAAAAATGGAATGGCAAGATCAAGATGCGCCTATTATTTTAGGCAATCTAAAAGAGAAACGCTACTCATTTGACGAAGCTGCCGCCTTTATTATCCAAAATTTTGAAAAATTCAGTCCAAAAATGGCAACGTTCGCTAAAAAAGCTTTTGAAAATAGTTGGATCGAAGCTGAAGACCGTCCAGGAAAACGACCAGGTGGCTATTGTACAGGTCTAGGTGAAAGCCAAGAATCACGTATTTTCATGACTTATGGTGAGTCAATTAATGAGGTTGCTACATTAGCTCATGAATTAGGTCATGCCTTCCATTCAGAAGTGATGTGGGACATGCCATTGATGAGCCAAGATTACGCTATGAACGTCGCTGAAACAGCCAGTACCTTTGCTGAATTGATTGTTGCAGATGCTACTCTAAAGGAAGCTGAAACTAAAGAAGAAAAAATTAATTTATTAGATACTAAGCTGCAAAATGCTACTGCTATGTTTATGAATATCCACGCGCGTTTTATTTTTGAAAATAATTTCTATCGTGCGCGTAAAGACAATGTGTTAACTGATGAAGACATTACTAACTTGATGCTTGATGCTCAAAAGGAATCATATCAAGATTCTCTAGCGTCTTACCATCCCCATTTTTGGGCAAGTAAACTACATTTCTTTATTGATGATGTGCCATTTTATAACTTCCCATATACATTCGGCTACTTATTTAGTAACGGAATTTATGCCTTTGCCCAAAAATCAGAGGGGAATTTCGAAGATAAGTACATCGCCTTATTACGAGACACAGCGTCAATGACAACTGAAGAATTAGCCATGAAACACTTAAATGTTGACCTAACAAAACCTGATTTTTGGCAAGCGGGTATCGACATTGTCAAACAAGATATTGCTGAATTTATGGCATTAACAGACGACTATATTTAAAAAGAGGCTGAAGCAAAAAGTGGTATGCACTTTTGCTTCAGCCTCTCATTTTTTCGACTATCCTGTAATCAAGCCAGCTCTCTCTCTTAGTTAATTAATTCCTTTAAATCCAATGTCCTTTCGATAATGATACTCAGCTAAATCAAGTTTAGCAAGTTCATCATAAATAGACTTCTGAGCTTCGGCAATCGTTTGGCCTTTACCGACCATAATAAAAACTCGACCACCTGCCGAAACTAGCTTACCCTCTACTTCAGCAACGCCAGAATAATAACAATCATTTTGACACTGAGCTAAGTCTGGCAAAGAAAGTCCTTTCGGATAAGCTTCTGGATACCCTTTTGCTGTCACCATTACCCCTAGATGAATGGCTGTTTCATCCCAAGTAATTGCAGGCTCATCATCAGCTAAGATAGCTGTAATCACCTCCGCCAAGTCACTTGTCATGTGTGCCAACAACACTTGTGTTTCAGGATCACCCATCCGCGCGTTAAATTCTATCACCTTTGGACCAGTAGCTGTCGCAATTAGCCCCGCATATAAAACGCCTGTATAGTCATAACCATCCTGTTTTAAGCCAGCAATAGTTGGCTTTACAATCGTCTCTATCGCTATGTCAATGCAAGCCTGACTAATTTGCGGAACAGGGCAATAAGCCCCCATCCCACCTGTATTTAACCCTTTATCACCATCGAAAACCCGTTTGTGATCCTGCGCAATCTCAAGAGGATAAACACGACCATGGTGCACAAAAGCTAGCAATGAAAATTCTTCTCCCACCAAGAACTCTTCAATCACAACACGTTGTGAGCTTGCTCCAAAACGGCTCTCTACCAAGAGCTCCTGTAGCGCCTGACAGGCTTCTTCAACTGTCTCAGGAATGATAACACCTTTTCCCTCTGCTAGCCCATCAGCTTTTAATACCAAAGGCATTCCCTTCATCTCCACATAAGCAACTGCTGCTTCAACCTCATCAAAAACTTGATAATCTGCTGTCGGAATATCATAGCGTGACATCAACTTTTTAGCAAACTCTTTTGATCCTTCAATTTGTGCACAAGCTTTATTCGGACCAAGGATACTTAACCCCGCCGCCTGAAACTCGTCAACAATTCCTGCAACTAAGGGCTGTTCTGGTCCTACAAACGTCCACTCAACTTGTTGTTCCTTAGCAAAGTCAATCAAGCCTTGATGATCACCCTGTTCAATTGCCACAAGTTGAATCCCATCTCGAGACATTCCTGGATTTCCTGGCGCACAAAATACGTGGCTTACTAAAGGGCTTGCTGCTAATTTTTTACTGATGGCATGTTCGCGACCACCACTGCCAATTACTAACAGTTTCATGACATTATCCTTTCTTACTACTGTTTAATCGTCTCTCAGCTATCACACATTTACTCACTGGCTAATGCTTAAAGTGGCGTACACCTGTAAATACCATAGCAATTCCCAACTCGTTAGCTTTATCAATTGATTGCTGATCTTTGATACTCCCACCTGGTTGAATAATTGCACGAATGCCATGCTCGGCCGCATAAGTCACACAATCATCCATTGGGAAAAACGCATCACTTGCTATGACAGCTTCACTAAGGAGCTCCCCACTAGCTTCAGCCTGCTCTATCGCAATTTTTACTGAACCAATTCGATTCATCTGCCCTGCACCAACTCCCAAGGTTTGATCCTTCTTTGCAATCACAATGGCATTACTCTTGACGTGCTTCACAACATGCCAAGCAAACTCTAAAGCCTTTATCTCATCTGATGTTGGCGGCGTATCCGTCACAACCTGCCAGCCTTCAATTTCCTCCTTCAGAGTATCTCCTTCTTGAATAAGTAAGCCCCCCATAACTGAAGTCAACTCTAGCTTAGCTGTTTCCTTCGCGGTATTGGCTGTAAATCCAACTGTCATTAAACGGATATTCTTCTTTTTACTCAAAATTGCTAACGCCTCTTCAGTAAAGCTCGGAGCAATAATTATTTCTAAAAATAACTCACTCATCTTTTCAGCAGTCGCAACGTCAACTTCACGATTTAAAGCAATAATCCCTCCAAAAATTGATGTAGAATCGGCCTCATAGGCATGCATATACGCCTCTAAAATGGTTTTCCCTAACCCCACACCACACGGATTCATGTGCTTAACTGCAACAACAGCAGGCTCGCTAAACTCACTGACAATTCTCAAAGCTGCATCTGCATCATGAATATTATTATAAGATAATTCCTTACCATGGAGTTGCTTAGCTTCTGCAATAGAATAGGCAGTCGGCAACACCTCTGCATAAAAACTAGCTTGTTGATGACCATTCTCACCATAACGCAACCCTTGTTTTTTCTCATAAGTCATCGTTAGTTTTTCTGGATAAATGTCCCCAACCTCAGCGGTTAGATAAGCTGCAATAAGACTATCGTAAGCTGCCGTGTGACGGAAAACTTTAGCAGCTAATCGTTTACGTGTCTCTGCTGTCGTTGTTCCATTCGCTCGAATTTCCTCTAATACACTCGGATAATCAGTCGGATCAACTATAACTGCCACTGAAGCAAAGTTTTTTGCCCCACTTCGTAGCATGCTTGGTCCGCCGATATCAATTTGTTCCACGGCTTCCGCCAGAGTGGTTTCTGGCTTAACAATTGTTTCTTTAAAAGGGTAAAGATTGACCACAACGAAATCAATCCACTGAATATCATGTTCCTTCACTGCTTCAATATGGCTCGTTAAATCTCGTCTACCAAGTAAGCCACCATGAATCTTTGGATGTAGAGTTTTGACACGTCCATCCAGCATTTCCGGAAAACCTGTCACCTCTTCAATTCCAATAGTAGGAATGCCACAATCCGTTAAAAAACTTTTCGTCCCACCAGTTGAAATAATCTCCACACCTGCCTCAACTAATCCTTTAGCTAAGCTTTCAACACCTGTTTTATCAGAAACACTAATCAATGCTCTTTTCATTGTAACGTCCTTTCTTTTTCCCTTTATTAACCTTAATTATTACTATTTTTTCATTGGGATAATGCAGATAATACCTCAATATAGAGACGATGCTCAACTTGATGAATACGCGACTCTAAACTTGCAAGGTCATCCTCAGCTAAGACTGGCACCTTTTCCTGAGCAATAATCGGACCTGTATCGACTCCTTCATCGATGTAATGAATCGTCACACCTGTCTCTTTAACACCTGCTTCAAAGGCATCCCGAATCCCGTGAAGCCCAGGGAAATCTGGTAGTAATGACGGGTGAATATTGATGATTTGATTAGGAAATGCGGCTAAAAGCCCTTGACCAATCAACCGCATATAGCCAGCCAATACCACAAACTCGATGTCATGCGCTCTCAATTCTTCCAACAAGGCCACTTCATACTGCTCACGATTAGCAAATGCTTTTGGTGAAAAGCTAACGACTGGAATCTGATACTTTTTAGCGCGTTCAATCACATAAGCCTGAGGTTGATCGCAAAATAATAAGCCAACTTCAAGTTCTAATTGACCTGTCGCCACTGCCCCAACAATTGCTTCAAAATTACTTCCATTTCCTGAAGCAAAAATCGCTATTTTCATACAGATTCTCCACTTACAAATCTAACTGCCTGTTTATCATCTGATACAACCTGCCCCATAATATAACTGGTTTCACCTTTTTCAGACAATTCTTTTTGAACCTCTGACACCTTCGCTGGATTAACGGCTAAAACCATGCCAATTCCCATATTAAAAATCTCATACATCTCTCGATATGTCAGTGCGCCAACACTACCAAGTACGTCAAAAATAGGTAAGACAGGCCAGGTGCCTTCACTAATTTCTACTCCTAAGCCAGTCGGCAACATCCGTGGTACATTTTCCACAAAGCCACCACCAGTAATATGAGCGATCCCATTAACAAGCTGTTTTTGAATCAGCGGCTTCAGGCTCTCAACATAAATTTTAGTTGGTTTCAATAATTCTTCTCCAAGAGTTATTTCTCCTAAGGCATCAAATTGACTATCATAGCAATAATCATGGTCTTTAAAAAAGAGCTTCCGAACCAATGAATAGCCATTAGAATGAATACCACTTGAGGCAAGGCCTATCAAAATATCGCCGGCTTTGACATTATTTGCTTGAATTAGTTGAGCTTTTTCAGCCATGCCAACAGTAAAACCAGCTACATCATAATGAGCCGTGTGATACATATCAGGCATCTCAGCTGTTTCACCACCGATTAAAGCAGCTCCCGCTTGCACACACCCCTCAGCAATTCCTGCAACGATCTCTTCCACTATCGCTGGCTCTACTTTGCTTGTCGCAATATAATCTAAAAAAAATAACGGAAGAGCGCCTTGAGCAATAATATCATTGACACACATAGCCACACAGTCGATGCCAATCGTTTGATGCTTGCCTTGTTCAATCGCAATCAGTAACTTTGTTCCTACGCCATCTGTTCCTGATACTAAAACTGGCTCTTTCACACTCATTGCAGATAAATCAAAAGCACCACCAAACCCACCAACTTCCCCCAGTGTTTCTGGTCGTTGTGTTCGATCAATATGCTTTTTCATGCGCTTAACGCTCTCATATCCTGCTGTTACGTCAACTCCTGCTTTGCCATATGCATTCATTTGGTTTCTCCTCCGCTCGTATCATGATGAGCATCAATATACGCAGTTAACTCTGCGACATTTTCAGCTGATTGAATAGACGCTAGGTATTCCTCTTCATAATCGTAGAGAGGTGTCGGATAATCACCTGTAAAATAAGACAGGCATAACCCTCCATCTTCATAGTCTGGATAAGGTTTACCGATTCCTTCCACCAAACCATCCACACTCAAATACCCTAGTGAATCTGCGCCAATTAACTCACAAATCTGATCAATTGAATAATTAGCACCAATCAGCTCCTCTCGAGTTCTGATATCAATCCCGTAATAACAGGGATTGATTAATGGCGGCGAAGCAACTCGAACATGAACTTCCTTAGCATTAGCCTCTCGCAATAATTGCACAATCCGCTTAACCGTTGTTCCTCGTACAATAGAATCGTCAATAATCACCACTCGCTTGCCTTCTACCACACCTCGAACCGCGGATAATTTCATCCTAACACCTTGCTCACGCAGTTCTTGTGACGGCTGAATAAAAGTCCGCGCGACGTAACGATTTTTTATCAATCCTAATTCATATGGTAAGCCAGCTTCCTCAGCATAGCCAATTGCCGCTGAAATACTCGAATCTGGAACACCTGTTACTACATCCGCTTCAACAAACGCTTCTTGAGCTAATTTTTTACCGCATCGTTTCCGAGCCGAATGAACATTTATCCCCGCAATATCTGAATCAGGTCGTGCAAAATAAATGTATTCCATACTACAAATGGCTGGTCGAATCTCATTAGTAAAGCGACTAATATGTAGGCCATCATCATTAATTACCACTAATTCTCCCGGCTGAACATCTTGAATAAACTCCGCGCCAACCGTATCAAAGGCACAGGTCTCAGAGGCAACGACATAAGACTCGTTAATTTTACCAATGGATAAGGGTCGAAAGCCATTTGGGTCAAGCGCGGCATAAAGAGCATCCTCGGTTAAAAGTAAATAGGCAAACCCACCCTTGACCTGCTGTAAAGCTGCTCTTAGATTCTCTACAAAACTTCCTTTCCCCGCTCGTTTTAGTAAATGAGCAAGCGCTTCTGTATCAGAGGAAGTTTGAAAAATAGCGCCTCCCTCCTCTAATTCTTTTCGTAGACTCCGCGCATTCGTTAAATTGCCATTGTGTGCCAAACCAAAGGAATCTTCTTGAAAATGAAATAAAAAGGGCTGGACATTGGCTAAATCCTTGTTACCAGACGTTGCATAGCGAACATGCCCAACGGCTGCTTTACCTGTTAACTCCTGTAGCTCATTAGCAGAAAAAACTTCTGCTAATAACCCTAAACCACGGTGCCCTTTTAAAGACTTGCCATCTGTCGCGACAATCCCCGCACCTTCTTGCCCACGATGCTGCAAACTATGTAAACCATAGTAGGTAATATCGGCCGCTAAAGGATTATTCCAGATACCAAATAATCCACACTCTTCATTTAAGCTTTTGATTTCATTAAACACGGAATAGCTCCTTCCCATAAGCCCTTCAACTCAGTGACATCCGCCACGATATGTCCGTCCTTAGTCGTAATTTCTAAAGTAGGCTCTGCTTGAACCTTACCAATTAACTGACCTGATTCGCCAACTAAACTTTCAAACTCCTCCTGATCGGCAGGTCTAACCGTCACTAAGAAACGTGACTGACTTTCAGCAAATAATTCTGCATTAGTTAACGCAACTGTTGTCGCTCCTAACTCACACTCAAAAGTAGCTTCGGCCAACGCAACCGCTAAACCTCCCTCAGCTAGATCATGAGCACTCGCAATCAGCGCTTTTTGGATGCCCTCTAAAACAAGGTCTTGATGTTTTTTCTCTTGCACCAAATCTAGGGGCTCTAACGAACCAAAAATCTTTCCTGTTAGCATTTTTTGCAATTCACTGCCATGATACTCTGGACGAGTTTCGCCAATCACATAAATCAAATCTTCAGCGTCTTTAAATCCTTGTGTGGTTACATGGTTAAGATCACTAATCAAGCCCACCATGCCGATCACTGGTGTTGGGTAAACTGCCTGCCCGTTTGTTTCATTATATAATGAAACATTTCCAGAAATAACGGGTGTCTCAAGCGCCAGACAAGCCGCTGAAATTCCATCAGCTGAGGTCCATAATTCCCAGAAGCCCTCTTCTTTATCAGGACTACCGTAATTTAAACAATCTGTAATCGCCAAAGGTTGCCCACCGCTACACACAATATTGCGAGCGGCTTCTGCTACCGCAATCTGACCGCCAACTTCTGGATTCAAATATAGATAACGTCCATTACAGTCCATCGTTAAGGCTAACCCTTTATTTGTTCCTTTAATCCGCACAACCGCCGCATCACTGCCGGGCTTAACAACTGTATTCGTTTTAACTTGCGAATCATAAGTCTCGTAAAAAGCTTTCTTCGATGCGATTGTCGGCTGTTGCAACAACTGCTTTAAGGTAGCCGTTGGATTCGTTACATCTGGTAAATAAGTCGACATTTCAGCAAATGCTTGAATCCTAGCTGGTTCTCTGTATGCTTTATGATACGTTGGCGCCTCTTCTGCCAAAGCATCCACCGGCAAATCTGCCACTAATTGTCCTTGATGAAACAATTTGTACTGCCCGTCAGATGTCACATGACCAATGACAACAGCATCTAATCCATACCCTTCAAATAACTCTTTGACTTGTGCTTCCGCACCTTTAGTCACACATAATAGCATCCGTTCTTGCGATTCAGATAGCATCATTTCATAAGGCGTCATTTCTGTTTCACGTTGCGGAACATCATCAAGATTAAGATGTAACCCACTTCCCGCTTTTGAAGCCATCTCTGAGCTAGAAGAAACTAACCCTGCTGCTCCCATATCTTGAATCCCAACCAAAATATCAGCATGATTGCGGATCAGCTCTAAACACGCATCCATCAACAATTTTTCCATAAACGGATCGCCAACCTGAACGGCAGAACGCTGGCTTTCCTCTTCATCGCTAAACTCCTCTGAAGCAAAAGTTGCACCATGAATTCCATCACGTCCCGTTTTTGCTCCTACATACATAATTGGATTGCCTTCACCTTTGGCCTGTCCTTTTTGAATATCTGCGTGATCAATCAATCCCACGCACATCGCATTTACCAAAGGATTCCCCTCATAACACGGATCAAATGCAACCTCACCGCCCACAGTTGGAATACCGATGCAATTACCATAAAAAGAAATTCCTGCTACGACTTCTTCAGCAATGTAACGTGTGCGAGAATTGGTTAATTCGCCAAAACGCAGAGAATCTAAGATAGCGATTGGCTCGGCTCCCATACTAAAAATATCCCGAATAATCCCACCTACACCCGTTGCTGCCCCTTGAAACGGCTCAATCGCCGATGGATGATTATGACTCTCTGCCTTAAAAACAACCGCCTGATTATCACCAATGTCAACAATCCCAGCGCCCTCACCAGGCCCTTGCAACACCTGTGAACCAGATGTTGGAAATTTCTTTAGCACCACTTTTGAATTTTTATACGAACAATGCTCGCTCCACATGACAGAGAAAAGCCCTGTTTCTGTGTAATTAGGCATGCGCCCTAAAATGTCCTCTTCAATTAAACGATACTCGTCATCTGTTAAGCCCCACTCGGCATAAATTTTCTGATCCTTAACATCTTGGGGAGTTGGTTCTAGCTTCATGTTATACGGTCACCTTTCCTAAATAATTAATAATAGATTGGAAAAACTTAACACCATCTGTGGAACCTAAAAGTTCCTCCATTCCGCGCTCTGGATGAGGCATCATCCCAAGGACGTTACCAGCCTTATTAGTAATCCCAGCAATGTTAGCAAGACTACCATTAGGATTAGTCTGACGATAAATAAAAATAATTTGATTATTAGCTTTTAACTCAGCCAACGTTTCCTCATCGCAGTAATAATTTCCCTCACCATGAGCAATAGGTAATGAAATTTCTTCCCCCTCAGCATAAGCATTCGTGAAGATTGTTTGGTTTGTCACAACTGTTAAGGGAGCTGATTGACAAATAAATTTGAGCTGCTTATTAGGCTTAAGCGCTCCTGGTAGCAAACCAGCTTCAACTAAAATTTGAAACCCATTACAGGTACCAAAAACAGGTTTTCCACTTTCAGCAAACGCAATAATCGCTGGCATGATATTAGCAAAACGGGCAATCGCCCCACAACGCAAATAATCCCCATATGAAAAGCCCCCTGGTAGTAAGACAACATCAAACCCAGTTAAGCTGTGTTCATGATGAGACACAAACTCCACACTCGCCCCCATAACTTCTTTGACAGCATGAAAAATATCCTTATCACAATTTGACCCGGGAAAAGTAATCACAGCGAATTTCACGATTAATTAACCTCCTTGATCTCATAGCGATACGATTCAAGCACTTCATTAGCTAATAATTGTTGGCACAGTTCTTCCACAACCTCTACCACTGGTCGTTCACTTTTTTCAATCTTTAAGTCAAAGTACTTACCAATCCGAACATCTGCTACTTCCTGAAATTCTAAGCGGTGAATCGCGTTCTTAACAGCCTCTCCTTGAGGGTCTAAAATTGATTCTTTATACGTGACAAACACTTCTACTTGATACATGCTTCTTTCGCCTACTTTCATCATTTTAGTTACTTACTTCACTAATTTCTTTGTTAATCTAGCCAATACTTCCTCATACACACCAATCAAATCACCCGTTTCTTTCCGGTAAACATCTTTATCTAAAGACTTGCCCGTCTCTATCTCCCATAAACGGCAAGTATCCGGGGTAATTTCATCTGCTAATAATATATCGCCATTCGTTGTGATTCCATACTCCACTTTAAAATCAACTAATGTTAAACCAATTCCTTTAAAAAGTGGTAAAAGAACCTCATTCAGTTTCAATGTTTGAGCTTTAATTTCTGCGATTTGTTCCGCAGAAGCTAGGCCAAGCACTTCAATATGAGCCTCATTCATCATTGGATCATCTAATGCATCGTTTTTATAGTAAAACTCAATAAGAGGTTGCGACAAGATAGTCCCCTCTTCAGCATTAAATTTTTTAACAAAACTACCAGTTGCCACATTTCGCAGCACAACCTCTAAAGGAATCATCTCAACCTTTTTAACCAATTGTTCCGTTGCTGACAACTGCTTTAAAAAGTGATTGCCAATGCCGTGTTCTGACAAATACTCAAAAATTAGGCTAGTAATTTGATTATTCAACTGCCCCTTTCCTAGTATCTGATCTTTTCGCAGTCCGTTCAAAGCTGTTGCTTGATCAAGATAAACAACGTGTAATACATCTGACTCTGAAGTTTGATATAATTCTTTCGCTTTTCCACTATAGACTAACTGTCCTTTGCTCACTTCTACTGGTCCCTCCATTAAAAAACGAACGTTCGAAACTAAATAAAAAGAAACGTACGCTATTTATTTGTTGCATTTATCTTAACAAGTATCATCTTTAAAGTCAAAGTAAATTCCACACTTTATGATAACTTTTTAACATATAGTTCGTGTTTAAACCTTAAAAATCAAAAAATGAATTTAAAAATACCGAAAAAAGATAAATAAGCGAAACATCAACCCGCTAAAGAAATACCATCAGCTACCTCGCTTTTGCTAACTTTAGTAAATTAGATGAACCATCTAGGAAACAAAAACGACCTTTTAAGCTAAAACGCTCCCTCACTGCTCACTTTTTGATAAAGTAATAGCAGGTGATCATTTATTAATTTTTTTACAAGATAAGGAGTCTTATATTATGCAGAAAAAAAGAAGAACTATTTTTTTCAGTGTCAGTTACGGTATCCCACTGCTATCATTCATTTTTATGTTTATAGGCTATCAACGTAAGGTTGATTTAAGTGCTTTTGCTGGCATGTTTATGTATTTACCTGCAATGGCAGTCATGTTAGGAGTCTTAATGACCCGTCGCAATCAATTAATTCCCATACGCTTTTTTATCGGGCATATCGCCATCTCAATTATCATGATTTTTGTTGCCGTCCTCAGTGTCTTTTTTCCTAACGATAGTTGGGCAATTGCTAGCCAAATCATTAGCATGGCTGGTTCACTACTAGTTTCTATTCTACTTTTCACTGAAAAAAAGAATAAACGATTAGCCTATGGTCTAAGAGGAGGCCACTGGAAACTTTCATTAGGCTTGACCGGTCTATTTGTTGCTTTATATATGGTAAGAATGGTGGTTGTCTTTGCTATCAGTGGCCAACTTTCTTGGTTGATTAACCGCTTTACAGATATTGAGACTTGGAGTGCTATAGCCATTACATTGGTGATGTATCTAATTAACTGGATCATGTATTTTGGCGAAGAATATGGTTGGCGCTATTACTTACAGCCACTTTTACAAAAACGCTTTGGAACATTTAAAGGCGTGTTAGTTTTAGGTCTTATTTGGGGTCTTTGGCACGCTCCCCTCAATTTCTTTTTCTACGCTAAACCAGAAATCGGGATTTTTAGTTTATTAGGACAAATTATGACTTGTATAGGACTAGGACTATTCTTCGCTTATTGCTATATGAAGACGCAAAACATTTGGTTAGTCACTTTTTTACATTTTCTAAACAATAATCTAGCGCCATTATTTGGCGACACTACTGCTTCTCAAACAAGCTTTTCTAATGGTGAAATCGTTTCAAGCACCTTGTTGATGACTGGTTTTACACTCATCTTCTTTTCAGTTGTCGCTCTATCTAAAGTATTTAAACAACCCTCTCAGCTACCAACCTTAGACGAACGCTTACTAATAAGCCAGCAACTAGAAGAAGCGTAGCAAAAAAAGCGAAGATTGACTCTCATTCGAGATTCTCGTCTTCGCTATTTGCTTATTTCCAGATACCTAACTCACTGATTTCTGCTATTGTATTCTCACAATCAACCGTTAACACGGTCATATGCCCCATCTTACGATTCTCCTTAGCCTCCACTTTACCATATAAATGGACATGCCACTCAGGTTTTTGAAGCATCGCTTGACAGACAGGCTCAACATGCTGCCCCAAAATATTAACCATCACCACCGACTGCAACAGCTTAACTTCTGGTAACGGTCGTTGGCAAATACTCAAAATATGAAGATCATACTGAGAAAAATCGCAAGCCTCAATTGAATAATGTCCCGAATTATGAGGCCGAGGAGCTAATTCATTGATGTATATTTCCTCGCCAATAAAAAATTCAATTCCTAATAAACCGCAAAGATTAAGTTTTTCAGCTAATGTCTTAGCCAACTCTTGTATCTCTTGCTGAACAGCTTCGGGCACACGGGCAGGGACAATTGATTGATGCAAGATATTCTCTCTATGATCGTTTTCTGCTACAGGAAAAACAGCAATTTCCCCGGCTAAATTGCGACTCACCATGACAGACACTTCTTTTTCAAATGAAAGCCACTTTTCAAGGACACATGTCCCGCTTTTTAACAATTGACTAGCGCTAGCAACATCCTCGACCGATTTTACCACTGCTTGCCCATGACCGTCGTAGCCACCACGAATCGTCTTCAATACACAAGGATAGCCGATTGTTGCAATGGCTCTATCCAACTCCTCGACTCGTTCCACAATCTCATAAGCAGCGACTGGAAAATCATGTTGACTTAAGAAATTCTTTTCTAATTGGCGATTTTGAGTCACACGCAATACTTCGATCCCTTGAGGTATAAACACCTGCTCATGGACGCTATCCAAGGCATCCGCATCAATATTTTCAAACTCATAGGTCAGCACATCACACAGCTCGGCCATCTCCTTTAGAGCGGTTTTATCCGCATACTCTCCTACAATTTGCCAATTCGCTACTTGACCAGCAGGACAATCTAGCTGGGGATCTAAAATCCCTACAAAATAACCCATTGACTGAGCAGAGAATGCGAGCATTCGACCTAATTGCCCCCCACCAATAATACCAATTGTTTGTCCCGGTAAAATCGCCTTAAAGTAATTCATCGTTTGCCTCCAATACCTGTTCCATTCGTTCCTGACGTTTGTCCACTAATCTCTCGCGCAATGATTCATCATGTATCGCCAAAATTTGAGAGGCTAACAATCCTGCATTAGTTGCTCCCGCTTCACCAATCGCCACCGTAGCAACTGGTACACCAGCAGGCATTTGCACAATTGATAATAATGAGTCTAACCCATTCAATGTTCGGGATTTGATTGGCACACCAATAACAGGTAAAATCGTTTTAGCCGCCACCATTCCCGGTAAATGAGCCGCACCACCAGCACCCGCAATAATCACCTCGACACCACGAGCCTGAGCCTTATCCGCAAAATCAAACATAAAATCAGGCGTCCGATGAGCCGAAACAACCAATTTCTCATATGTAACCCCATACTCTTCTAATACCTGACACGTGAGCCTCATCGTATCCCAATCCGACGTACTCCCCATGATGACTGACACCTTAACAGACATTAATACTGACCTCCTAAATGAAAACTCCATTCAAATTTACTCCTAGTTTAACAAGTGGATTGGTATCCGTCAACTTTTTAACGAACATTTCCGTTTCAAAACCAATAAAAGTTCGATTTTAAAGAGAGGGAATTATCATAAATACTATTTCTAATTTTTATGTTAAACTAGCAGTAACAATTTATCTAGACGATGCAGCAAGGAGACTTGACATGAAAAAAATTTTATTAGTTGAAGATGACCTTGATTTACATTTCATTATCTGTAAATTTTTAATGACGTACGAGTACACCGTTCAAAGCGCCTATTCTGGGGACAGCGCTTATGATTTAATCAAGCACAATCAGTATGATTTAATTCTTCTAGATTTAATGCTACCTGGAAAAACTGGTGAAGAATTACTAACGGCTATTCGCTCTAACTCTCAGACACCAGTCATCATCCTCTCCTCTAAAGCTGCAGTAACGGACCGAGTCTGGTCCTTACAACAGGGTGCGGACGATTATTTGACAAAACCCTTTGAAAAAGATGAACTTTTGGCACGCGTTGAGGCCGTTTTGAGACGGACTATCGGGCATTCTGACAACCAGATACTTCATTATAAGAATTGGGAGCTTAATCCAACCTCTCGTCAATTCTCAGTTAAACAGCAATTGATTGAACTGACAAGTAAAGAATTTGATCTACTCTATTTACTAATGAAGGAACCCACTAAAGTTTTTACAAAAGCTGAACTTTTTCAGAAAGCGTGGCAAGAATCTTATCTAGTTGAAGAGAATTCTTTAAACGTTCACATTAGTAACTTGCGAAAAAAAATCAAACAAGTTGATTCAGAGGACTGTATAGAAACGGTTTGGGGAATTGGCTTCAAGCTTATTTAAACAACTTTAATCTTTCTTTATACTTAGCAAAAGTCTTCTTAAGACTTTATCATTTATACTGTCACTAAAGAAAGGGGATTTCATTATGGAAATAATTATTTCACTCAAACAAGTATCAAAAAAATATCGTGGAGAACAAGCTCTCTCAGCGACTGATTTCACCTTAAAAAAAGGGGTAATTTATGGTTTAGTTGGACAAAATGGTGCTGGAAAAAGCACTCTTTTACGTCTGATAGCAGGTCAATCAAAGGCCACCTCTGGAGACATTCGTCTTTTTGACACCGCTAATTTAACCTCCGCTCGTAAACGAATTGGCTGCTTAATTGAGCATCCAGCTTTTTTTCCTAATCTAAGTGGTAGAGAAAATTTAAATTATTACCGAATCCAACGAGGAATTACTGATAAAGAACGAGTTGCAGAGGTCCTTCACGATTTAGGTCTCGATCCTTACGCAGACAAAGATTTTCAATATTATTCGGTAGGCAATCAACAACGGTTAGGTATTGCTTTAGCCCTGTTAAGTAGCCCTGATCTTCTAATTTTGGATGAGCCGATTAATGGTCTAGATCCATTCGGCATTGCCGAGATTAGACGCTTACTGCTTGAACTTAATCAAAAGAAACATCTGACCATTCTATTATCAAGCCATATCTTACCTGAATTGGAGCATTTGATCAATCAGGTTGGCTTCTTACATCAAGGTCGCTTAATTGAGGAACTAACGATGGGTGAACTTCAAAAAAAATGTCAAGGACATATTGAACTAACTGTCAATCAGCCTGAAAAAGCTCTCGCCCTCCTTGAAGAAACCTTAGATATAACTACTTATCAATTATTGCCTGATAAATCCATTCAAATTTTTGAAAAACCCAAATGGATTCCTCTCATTATTAAAGCCTTAAATGTAGAGGATATTCAAATTTTAAGTATTGTTGAAAAAAGTCAAAATCTTGAGGAATATTTTATCAATTTAATTGGAGGTGAAGAGCATGCTTAACTACTTAAAAAGTGAAGGATTCCGTTTAAGTAAAACTCGGAGTACCTATTTAATTGGCCTAGTTATCTTGATAGCGCCGTTGCTTGCCATAGCTGCTTCTTATTTTTATGGAACAGTGGATGCTAATTTTCTATACAATAACACTGCCTTTTTCTTTCGTTTCACTCGATTGGCACTCGGTAGTATTCCGTTATTTATTCCGTTTATTGCTAATACCATTTTTGCGAATGTCCAACGTTATGGTACCTTTAAAAATGATATTAGTTATGGCATTAGCCGAAAAACGATTTATTTTAGTAAGTTCATCATAACCTCCTTGGTTTCATTTGTTATAGGGTTACTCGTTATTGCTGTTTTTACAGGCGCTATTTTATTACTGCTAACACGAAATGGAAACGTTGAGGGACCTAATTTTGCAAAAGCGGTCTTTGCTGCAACGCCATTGTTATTATCCTGTCTAGCAGTTAATAACATGATGGTCTTTGCCTGTGATAAAATTGAAAATAGCTACTTAGGCTACTTTCTAATTATTGTAATCATTCCGACCTTACTCGGATATTTAGCCAAACTTCTTCCCATAATTAATAACTTGAGCGGTCTCTTTGTCTATGTCCGAATTAACGACAATTATTGGCAGCAGCCTCAAGATATCTTAATCAATTGGCTTTATTTTGTCGCTTACTTTATTATCAGTAGTTTCATCGGTTTACAGCTATTTGCAAAACAAGAAATTTAATCATGAGGAGTGATGAAATCATGGGTTATCTAATCTTAGCCACCCTTTTGTTAGCTTTATTTTTGCTTGGTCGATACGTGCTACTTCTTAGAGATATTAGGCAATTAAAAGAACAGCTACAAAGAATTAATCATCACTCCCAAACAAATCAATTATTAACTAGCCCTCATCAGTTAAAAGAACTATCAGGGCTTATTCAAGAAATCAACAAAGAAATTCTCTTAAAAACCCATACCATTGAACACTTAGAGCAGCGAGAACGTCAGGTCAAAGAACAGTTTACCAATATCTCTCATGATTTAAGGACCCCTCTGGCCTCTTTATTAGGTTATCTAACCTTACTTGAAGAGGAGACAACCCCAGAGGAACAACAACGCTATCGTCTGCTCATTCATGATAAAGCAAGACAACTCCAAGAATTAATCGAAACCTATTATGACTTTGCTAAGGTCACCTCACTTGACGTACCACTGGTTATGACGTCTATTGATCTTACTACATTCTTGCCGCAATTATTAGCCACTTATTACGATCACTTTAACCAGCAGCAGATTTTGCCTGAAATTTCTTTACCTGTCACCCCTTGGCTTGTTTTAGCTGATGAACACGCCTTGCAGCGTGTCTTTGTTAATCTAATTCAAAATTGCCTCAAATATGGGGAGCACTCACTTAAAATCCACTACGAGCTAAACGCTACTACTCAAAAATTAATAATTCAAAATCAGCTAATGGAGCCTAACGCCTTAGATATAGAGCAAGTTTTCACTCGCCTCTATACAGCAGATAAAACTCGAAATAATCGCTCTACTGGGTTAGGTTTAACAGTGGTTAAACAGCTTTTAGAGCAAATGGGGCATCATGTCGAAGCTTCTTTAGAAAATGAGTGGTTTACGATTACGATCACTTGGCAATAATCAGAGAGTAAAAACAGTTCTTTTGTTTATCCCTGTTCTATCTAGTATAATCGCGTTAATAATGACTTAAACAAAAAGGAGCAGACAGATGAATATTTTAATTATTGGAGCAAATGGAAACATTGGCAAACTATTGATAAAAACGTTAGCTAAGGTGCCAGATTATCACGTCTTTGGTATGATTCGCAAAGAAGAACAAGCTAACCTAATTAAAGATCTAGGTGGACTTCCTATTATTGCAGATTTGGAAAATGATTTCAGTCATGCGTATCAATCAATAGATGCAGTGATCTTTACAGCTGGCTCTGGCGGTCATACTGGACCTGAAAAAACCATCGCAATTGACCAAGAGGCTGCTATTCACGCCATCAGGTTAGCAGAAGAAAAAGGAATCGATCGTTTTATCATGATTAGTACTGTTGGTGCAGGTCAGCCAGAAAAAGGCCCGACTTCACTCACTCTTTATCTAACTGCCAAGGGGGCTGCTGATGACGTATTAATAAAATCAGCTCTTGATTATACGATAATACGTCCGACGACCTTGACTAATGAGCTACCAACTAATAAACTGGCTGACGTTGAGGCTTTGGGCGGTTCAACTATTTCACGTAGCGATGTGGCGGCTTTTACGAAAGCAGTTCTCCCTCTTGAAAAAAGTTATAGCCAGATTTATACCATAAAAAATGGCGAAACTACTATCGAAGATTACCTCAATAGTTAATTTGTTACTCTTAACCATTTCGACCAACTATTAAGTTTTCTTAACGTTTTTCCTAAATGAAGTGAATAACTAGGTTTTATTTCGTATGGTAAGTATAAGGGGATAAAAAGCTAATGGCTTAATTGTTTAAGTTCCCCTCTGACCTTACTTTATAATAGCAACAGACACGTAAAAAAAACCAATGAGTGATGATTTCACGCATTGATGCTCTCGTTCTATTATCATCTGAAAACACACTCAATATGTCGTTTTTTTATGCATGATGCTATCACGCATCATTTTGGGTTTCTACTTTTCAAACATGACACGAACATCTAATTCTACCTTAAAGAAAGTCAGGTAAATCAGCATCATTTCGTCTCTTAACAGAACATAGCCATTTGTGAAAAAACAGCAATGAGTGATGATTTCACGCATTGACACTCTCGTTCTATTATCATCTGAAAACACACTCAATATGTCGTTATTTTATGCATGATGCTATCACGCATCATTTTGGGTTTCTACTTTTCAAACATTACACGAGCATTTAATTCTACCTTAAAGAAAGTCAGATAAATTAGTAACATTTTACCTCTTAACAGAACATAAGTATTTGTGAAAATACAGCAATGAGTGATGGTTTCACGCATTGATGCTCTCGTTCTACTATCATCTGAAAACACACTCAATATGTCGTTATTTTATGCATGATACTATCACGCATCATTTTGGGTTTCTACTTTTCAAACATTACATGATCAGTTAGTTCTTCCTTAAAGAAAGTCAGATAAATTAGTAACATTTTACCTCTTAACAGAACATAGCTATTTGTAAAAAAACAGCAACGAGTGATGATTTCACGCATTGACCCTCTCGTTCTATTATCATCTGAAAACACACTCAATATGTCGTTATTTTATGCATGATGCTATCACGCATCATTTTGGTTTTCTACTTTTCAAACATTACAAGAGCATCTAGTTTCACCTTAAAGAAAGTCAGATAATCTAACAGAAGCTACCCGTTCACGAAAAAATTGCTTTGAGTAATGATTTGACATATTGACCTTCACCTTGCCCTATTAATTATTTATAATCGATTAATTCATAAGAGCTTTTTTATAAAAAAAAAATGAACCGCATCAAATCAGTATTCTTAGTGAATAGATTTAATGCGGTTCATATTATCTTAACTCATCGTACTCTTTTAAAAATGAATCGGTAATCCTTGTGCTAGTTCTGCTGTATCCATGATTGCTTCGGACAACGTAGGATGACCATGGATAGTCAGTGATAGGTCTTCAATTGTCAAACTAGACTCAATAGCAACACTGATTTCGGTAATTAAATCGCTGGCATTCACCCCAACAATTTGACCACCAATAATCGTTTGATCGTCTTCATCTATCACTAATCGAATAAACCCATCCGTTTGATTTAGAGACAAGGCTCGCCCGTTAGCTTGAAGTGGAAATTGATACGACTTCGCTTTAATTGTTTGTTCCTTCGCTTCTTTAATCGTCAGGCCCGTACTAGCAAGCTCTGGATCAGTAAAGCAAATTGCTGGCATTGCTCGGTAGTCCTTTTGACTCTTCTCACCGGCTATCACTTCGGCTGCTACTTTTGCATCATAGCTAGCTTTATGAGCAAGAGCTAAGCCTTCAATCACATCACCAATAGCAAAAATATGAGAATTAGCACTACGGTATTGTTGGTCAACTGAAATCAAGCCGCGTTTATCAACGGTCACTCCCGCTTTATCCAAGTTTAATTGATCCGTATTAGGCTTTCTACCGACCGTCACCATCACATAATCGGCTTCAATAGTAGCCGTTTTACCTGCGGATTCATACGTCACTGCCACATAATCGTCTTTAGTTACAGCTTCTTTCGCAATTGCATTTGTCACAACAACGATTCCTTTTTTCTTAAAGGAACGCTCAACCGCTGTTACCATGTCTTTTTCATAACTCGGCAATAACCGATTAGAGCCTTCTAAAATCGTGACCTGACTCCCTAAATCAGCGTAGGCACCTCCTAATTCTGAGCCAATCACCCCTCCCCCAACAATGACTAATCTTTTTGGGATTTCAGGTAAATTTAAACCGCCAGTTGAATCAAGAACACGCTTACCAAACGGAAATCCTTTAATCTCAATTGGGCGACTTCCAGTTGCAATAATTGCTTCTTTGAACTCATAGTGTGTTACTTCTTTTTCAGTTTCTACCTTAACCGCTTTACTTGAAGTAAATGATGCCTTACCACGAATAATCGTTACCTGATTCTTTTTCAACAACATCTCAATTCCAGAGGTCAGTGTTTTAACCACCGTTTCATTTTTCCACTTCTGGGTTTGAGTAAAATCAAGCTCGGCTCCAGCAACTGTTAACCCCAAGAACTGTGAAGTCTGACTTTCTTGATAGCGATGTCCCGCTGTAATCAAGGCTTTTGATGGGATACATCCGACATTCAGGCAGACACCACCAATCTCATCCTTTTCAACAATCGTCACACTTTTTCCTAATTGCGCAGCTCGAATTGCTGCCACATACCCACCAGGACCTGAGCCGATAACCAAGGTATCAATTTGTTGATTTGTCACTCGTATTCACAACCTTCCTGCTTATTAACTGACTTACACCAATAACTTATACGGATTTTCTAATAGGCCAACTAATACGGATAAAAAGTTTGCCACTGGTGCTCCGTCAATCGCTCGGTGATCAAAGGAAAGACTGAGTGTCAGGCTTGGACGCATCTCTACCTGCCCATTTTGTCCAGCATACGGCGCATCAAACAGGCTACTAACGCCTAATATAGCCACTTCTGGCGCATTAATAACAGGATTAAAGTGTCTTACTGCCCCTTGCCCTAACGAACTAATCGTAAAGGTACCGCCTGCTAATTGCTCACCTGTCAACTTACCAGTACGTGCTTGAGTCACCGCCTGCTTAACTTCTGTTGTCAGCTCAGATAGGCCTAATAAATCCGCATTCCTAATCACAGGGACCACTAAACCGTCATCCAATGCTACGGCAACCCCCATATTAACCCGACTAAACTCGTGAATACCGTCTGTCAAAGCTTGAGCATTTAAGCGTGGGAATTGTTTAAGCGCAACAGTCGTTGCTTTAATCAAAATCTCAGTGTAGCTGACTCGGTGCTCTGTTCGTTCTTCAATAACCGGCAATAGTTGCTGACGTAGGCGAATCACTTCAGTCATATCAACTTGAGCATCCATGGTGACGTGTGGAATAGTTGTCTTACTTGCTGACATTGCATCAGCAATCGCTTTGCGCATCCCTCTCCAAGGGACAACCGTTTCCTCATTAACCAGAACTGTTCCCTGATTCACTACTGGTTGATATGCTTGAACATCACTAACATGAACACGGCCATTTGTTCCACTACCGCTAACAAGATGCAAGTCAATTCCTTTTTCCCTCGCCAATTTTCGTGCAGCTGGTGTTGCCCTAACCTTCCCATCAGCCTTTACCTCTACCTGTGTCGTAGCAACTTCAACCGCCATAGTGGAAGGTTCTTCCGTTGCTTCAGACGTTTTTTCTTCTTCCTCCGCCAAAACTGGCGCCTGATCTGGAACCTCTTCGCCTTGTTCGCCTATATAAGCAACCACCGAATTAATCGGCGCACTATCATCCACATCATAATAGCGTTTCAGTAAAACACCTTCCTCGTAGGCTTCTACTTCAATCGCAATTTTATCTGTCATAACCTCAAAGACGGCTTCGCCAACCTCTACAGAATCGCCTTCTTCTTTAAACCATTGAGTAATACTGCCCTCTGCCATAGTTGAACTAAGCTTTGGCATTAGTACTTCATGAGCCATTTTATAACCTCCTCGTATAATAAGGTTATCAGATTTATTCTGATAGTTCCTTTTCATCCCCATAAGGGGTATGATTATTTCGTACAGATAGAGGTCGTAGTATTCCTCCTTGAAGTTTTGTCT